>JAFGTN010000474.1 GCA_016934075.1 Pirellulales bacterium | reverse complement strand
GTCCGAAGTCTTATGTCTTACGTCTTATGTCTTAAGTCTTACTTCCTTATGCATCCCGATTTTCCCACATCCTTACAATACTTTCATCAACTTTTTCGCTACGGAGCCGCCGCGCCGGATTTCCCAGCACGAAAGCGCCCAGCGGTACGTCGCGGATCACCACGCTGCCCATGGCGACCTGGGCACCAGCGGCGATTGTACGATTTTCGGCCACCGAGGATGTTGTTCCCAGGTGGGCATAGTGTCCCACGGTGACTCCACCGGCCGTCGATACCAGCGATGTCAATAGCGCGCCGCGACATATTCGGTTGCCCACACCAACAAATGAGTTGAACAACACATGCGCAAACGGCTCCAGGACCGTATCGGCCGCAATCACGGCGCCGCATTGAACAATACAGCCGGCTCCGATCTCGACAGTCGGATAGATCTTGGCGGTGGGATGTATGAGTGTGGCGTAACGATCTTCCGGCAGTCCCAGTCGCTCGATGATAGCATGCCGGACCATCCGCGTCTTGTAGGAACCGATGCCCATCACGATCCGCGCGTCGGGAAACCGCCGACATTCTTCCAGCGGACCCACGACCGGCGTACCTTCTACCATCGTGCCGTGCAAATCCGGATTGTCGTCGAGAATCGCCCGAATCGAATAGGTCGGCTCGATACGGTTGATGTCCCGCACAATCTCGGCAATTTCACAAAAGGCCGTTGCACCGAGGAAAACCAGTTCGGTTGGTGACTTGGTCATCTCTTATACACTTGAAAATGAATAACTTATTAACAGAAGGAAACAAAGATAACAAAGAGTGGTTGAAGGTAGTCTACTAAGATTCAGCAAGATATAGCTGCTAAAATTTTATATTTTCATAGAAAGCAAAATCATCATTCCCTCTTCGTTATCTTCGTTTCCTTCTGTAAATATTTTATTTTGTTATTTTCCAAAGCGAATCCACTACCTGTTCCACTTCCGCCTCGCTCATCTGTGGGTATAGCGGTAAAAGCAACGAACGCTCGTTTGCCTCTTCCGAAACCGTCAGCTTGTCGGCCCCGCGGCGCTGGTGGTGAGGTTTTTCTCGATGAGCCAGCATAATGCCCGCGCCAGCGGCCACGTCCAGTTCCCGCAATCGGGCAATAACTTCGTCACACCGGACAGGCGCTTCGTCGGCCAGGCGCGCCGCATAGCTCTGATAGTTCGTTTGCACATCCTCCGGTATGAACGGCCCACACAGCCAGGGGTGGTCGGCCAGGGCTGCGTCATATCGAGCAGCCAATTTTCGCCGCCGCCGCAGGATATCGTCGAGCCGCTTCATTTGCTCTACGCCTACCGCCGCCTGAATATCGCTCATGCGATAGTTGAATCCCAATTCGTCATAGCTGGGCTCGACAAACTCGCGGCTTCCGTGGCGGCTGGCTGCCGCGACGCTCATGCCGTGGTTTCGCAACCGACGCAGGCGGTCGGCAAGTTCGGGCCGATCGGTTACAACCATGCCTCCCTCGCCGGTAGTAATCACCTTGCGTGGATGGAAACTGAAACAAGCCGCCGCGCTGCCGCCTTCAACAGCACAGTGACCACCGATCGGCCGTCCCCGGTAACCGCTACCCAGTGCGCAGGCGGCGTCCTCCACGATTTCCAACCCGTTTCGCCGCCCGATTGCATAGAACCGTTCCAGATCCGCCGGTAGGCCTATCTGGTGCACAACCATGATAGCCTTCGTGGCCGGCCCGATCATTTTCTCGACCGAGCGGGGATCTAGATTGTATGTCCTCCGCTCCACGTCGGCGAAAACCGGCGCGGCGCCGGTCATGCAGATTGCATTGGCCGTGGCTACGAACGACATCGAGGGACAAATCACTTCGTCACCGGGGCCGATGCCCAATCCAGCCAGAGCCAGATGCAGAGCCGCCGTGCCACTGGAAACGGCCACGGCATGCTCGGTGCCACAATAATCGGCCACCGCCGACTCGAACTCGGCTACCCGCGGCCCCTGCGTAACCCAACCGCTACGAACAGCCGCCGCTGCCGCTTCAGCCTCTTCATCACCAAGAAACGGTCGAGTGATTGGAATCATTTTATGTAAGACTGAGACGTCAGACTACAGACTTCAGTTATCAGTTACCAGTTTTCAGAAAAAGCCGGCTCACGATTCGGCCTACATCTTGATCATTGATCATTGGACATTGATCATTGAGCCTTGATCATTCCTCATTCTGATTTCGACATTCGACATTTCTATCCCTTGTAGTATTCCGCCGTTCGTAGAATTCCCTCTTCCAGGTCCACCTTGGCGTCGAAACCAATGAGTTCCTTGGCCTTGCGAACGCTGGGTACGCGAAGCTCGACATCGGCATAGTCCTTGGGAATAAAACGGATCTTCGAACTGCTGCCCAACACACGGACCACCGTTTGGGCCAGTCCATAGATTGTGATTACCGCACGCGCATTGCCGATGTTAAAGGCTTCGCCGACAGCCGCCGGCTCGGTGAGAGCGAGCATTATACCTTCGATCATGTCGTCGACATAGCACCAGGCGCGGATCTGGTTGCCATCGCCATGGATCTGGATTTCGTCACCGGCCAGGGCGCGGATCACGAACGTCCGCATGGCGCCTTCTCCTACCTGCCCGGGGCCATAGACATTGAACGGCCGCACGATAACGGTGGGCATATCGAATTCCTGGTGATAAGCCTGGGCGAAATGTTCGTCGGCCAGCTTGCCCACGGCGTATGTCCAACGCGCCTCGCCCACCGCCCCGATATGGGCCGTGTCGGCTTCGTCGGCGCGAAAGGCCGCCTGGCCGAAGACCTCGCTCGTGGAGAATGTCACCAGTCTTTCCAAGTTGGGTAATCCGCGGGCGGCTTCCAGAACATTGGCCGTGCCCAGTATGTTGACTCGCAACGTTTCAGTGGGACGCAATATCACGGTATCGATGCCGGCGATGGCCGCGCAATGGATCACTATATTGGCGTCGCCGATGGATGTGACTACATGCTCGGCATCGAGCACGTTCCCTTTGACAATTTTCAGGCGTGGATGGTCGGCGAAGGGTCGCGTGCTGAGCGAATCGCGGCGGAAGTCGTCGTAGATCGTGACGTCGTTTTCATCCAGCAGGCGGCCGGCTAACGTCGAACCGATGAATCCGGCCCCGCCGGTTATGAAAATTCGCTTGCCGCGGATGTTAATGGATTGATCCACGCGATCTCCTTGCAGTTGCCTGTCAAACATTCGGGAGGGCGAAGCTCCCGCTGAGCCGAAAGTATTCAATTCGCATAGCGGAGGATGCCTATTTTTACTGCCGCGCATATGTTGTCTGTGCCGGGGCAGCCGCGCAGCCCAGATCGATCGGGGGGCTGCCACGGTAAGCGGGCATTTTCCAAAGCTGGCCACGGTCCTGCGACAGTGTGTTAATCTCCACGTCTCCCAAAACCACTTCCATGCGGAACTGGCTCCGCGGACACTCGATCAGGACTTTCTTCGGCATCACCAGCCCACTGAGCGGATCCTGGCGATGATCTTGTGCGTTCACACTCAGCAGAGGATTATTGTGCGAATCGTAGAAATGCTGGGCCAGCACCCAGCCGTAATTCTGGTCGATAATCGTCACTTTTTTATTAGGTCCGGAAGGGGTGTCCACTATCGTGTGAATCTCCAACCGGCCGTCTGGTCTTGTGAAGGGTCCCTGATGCGGCAAAGCCGGGTTAAGCTCCATCAGTCCCATGGCCTCGACCAACTGGTCCGGCGAGACGGGTATCATACGCTGTGCGCGACTGCTGTCAAACTCGCCGTGGCGGCAATAATACACGCCCGGCTCCTGGCTTTGACGGATCCAGAACCAGAAAAGCTCTTCGTTGCTGCCCACGTCCAGTTCGGGCCCCATCAAGGTTTCGGCTTGGAGTCGAAAACGCCGCGGACGCTGCATGGCCAGGTTTGCCCGCAAGGTGGGCGCGCCGGGTACTTTGATCGAGGCCTGATTGGTCGAGAAAGATTGTATCTGCCGGCTGTTGTCGTTGACTGTTTTCACAACCTCTTCGATGCTGGGCGAAGCGTGCAGTACCGGCGGCATCGGTGGACGGACCATCTGCGAACAGTTGGCGCCGCCGGTCGCCACCAATGTGACCACCACCGAAAGCCATAGCAAAGACCGCTTTCCATCCATGGGCGTCATAGCTACTCCGTTAGCTAATGTCAGTTATCAGTTGTTAGCGGCACTGCGCTAGCCGCCGGTTTTAGTAATGCATGATGCCGGTGGCTAGTGCCATTCCGCTCACAACTTTCCTCTATTCTAAAAGCTTCGCCAACTCGTCTTGAATTTCGTTTATGCGCGACTCGTCCGGTATGGCCGTGTGAAGTTTATAGGTCGTCTCGCGCTTTGGGCTGTATAAAACCAATACCTCGTTACCGTCTTCATCGGTTTCGGATTCCTCCTGCCGCAGCACCCGTCGGCGAACCAGCAAGAGGCTCAACACGTACCGCATGTCGGCCTGTTCGTCGCGATTGACCAATTCCTCGAAGAACTGCAGCATGACGTCATTAGGCGCCCACTGCTTCTTCTTCACCACACGATCAGGGATCTTCGACTTCCACCAGGCAACAGTGTTCTCGGGCGGTCCCGACCAGGCATCTTTCGAATAGTCGTAGCGCTCGACGTTAGCGCCTTCGTCGATCAACACCGAGTAATACTCTTCGCCCGGCTTCAACTCGCGTTCGGTGGCGGCACAGTGTCGCGAACAACGTTGTACTTCAAAATCCATGCGACGTGTCGGTAGGCCGGGTCGCGCCCCGGCAATTGGCTAAAGGCTGTTTGTGGCACAAGTATCTATCTTTGCGGCACGGGCATCTTACCCTTGAAGGGAACTCCACATGGGCGGATGAGCGTGCCGCGATAATGCCGGACCACGCCCCGTTCCACAACGAAAATCCCCGCTTTCCGCGTCGTGGAAGAGTACACGAATCGGGCTTTTAGCTCAATACTTACTCAGTAAGCCGTGAAAAATCGATGATCGGTGCCCCCCTCGCCGATCTTGATGCTTACCCGTCGAGCGCATTTCGGGCAGCAGCCTTCATATGCCGTTTCCGACCGATTGACGTAAATCCTTGTGTACACGTCACAACAGGCAAATCTAATGCCCAGAAAACGGCGTGTCTGTGATTTGGGCTGGGATGAAAAATTATCGCCGCTGGAAAGGTCCAGGTTTTCGCCAACCACCTACCCTACTCCTTTTTCCCATTGTAGTCGAAGCCCTCCACGCCCAGCTTCAAGCGAAAGACGGCTTCCTTGGCCGCCACGGTGGTGTACAGATAGCCGCCGTGGAAGTGGCAATTTGTGGATTTCTCGCCCCCCGCATCATATTGCCGTATGATCCTGCCTGAATCAATGTCAATCACATTAATCTGCCCGGTGCTCCACATTGCCACGTAAAGGCGTCCGTCCGCGTCGAATACCATACCATCGGGGATAAAATCGCCGGCGGTCACATCTTTTTGTGCGGGCTTGGCAAAATCTACCAGGATCCGACGATTGGAAAGTGTACCATCTTCTTTGATGTCGAAGATCAGCACGCGGAAATGTCCACTCTCGCCCAGACAAAGCCGCTTTTGGTCGGGCGAAACGGCTATGCCGTTGGGATAGGCCAATCCGGTGCCCAGGCGGTCGATCTTGCCGGTCTTGTCATTGTATCGATAGAACGAACCGATCGGTTTTTTGGCGCTGGAACCTTCAGGGTCGGTGAAATACACATTTCCGGCCAGATCCAAGCCCATGTCGTTCACACCGTTCATCGGCTTGCCTTCCCATTGGTCGGCCAACACTTCGGCCGATTTTCCGTCGGCGGCAATACGCAATAAACGCCCGGTGGCAATGTCCGAAGCCAGCAGGCGTCCTTTCCTATCAACCTTAAGCCCATTCGCCCGAACGAGTTGTCCTTCGACTGGAACCAGTTTATTGAGATCGCAAAACACGCTGGCCGTTCCGTCTGGTGTAATGCGACCTATATTGCCGTTGCCGCGATAGTTGACAACGAAAAGGTTACCCTTTGAATCAAATGCGGGCCCCTCGGCAAACTCGAACCCGGTCGCATAAAGCTGCGGCTTGACCGTGTCGGCCGCCGGCAACTTATCTTCGGCCGTTGCTTGAGCCGAGAAACCGGCAAGAAAAACGAACGCCAAAAAGGCGAGGGAGAGAGTTGTCAAGGTTTGCGATAGAACGGTCTCCGGTTGGTCAGTATAATGTTGGGACATTGTGTTATTCTCCAAAAATGTGCTTTCACGAGCCCTGAATGTTCAGTCCTATTTTCTTGAAATAAACAGCTAAATACCAGTAGTCCTTCTTACGGGGTGAGCAAGCAACAACACATTACTGTTCCGTAAAATATTTTATAGTAATGGTTTACATCTTCCTAAAACATTCTATCTTTCTTCAAAAATAGCCATTCCAGGGGATGGCAACTTTCGCTATACTCCCACCCCGCTGAGTTAATCAGCCCGCCATTTACTCCAGCCGTTTACCGGCTCCCGCCAAAGTGGCCCTCGAAGAGGGCCAGAGAAAAATCTTACCGATGTAGAGAGGATCGAATGAGACCGCGGTTCGGTTACGTAGGTGTTTTGCTGATGGTGTCGGTCGTTTTATGCGGTTGCGGCACTACACGCCAAACCGATACCTCGCGCACGGCCACCGAACAACTCTTGATCACCGACGCCATGGACCGCGCGGTGAGTCGCGTTGACTTCCGTGCCCTTTCAGGCCGCAATGTGTATCTGGACAGCGCACCCGCCACTAGCGCCACCGACCATGCCTATCTGGTAAGCTCGTTGCGTCAGCACATGCTGTCCTCGGGCTGCATTTTGCGAGACGCGCGAGACAAGGCCGATTGCATTGTCGAACTGCGTGTGGGTGCGGTTGGTACCGATACGCACAATCTTACACTAGGCGTTCCGGCTGTAAACGTGCCGTCTGCCATCGCAGTTACCGGCGCTCCGGCGAGTATTCCGGAAATTCCCTTCGCCAAAAAGACCGAACAGCGGGCGGTAACCAAAATGGCCTTGTTCGCTTATGATTGCAAGACGGGCCGACCGATCTGGCAGTCTGGCATCTTGCCCACCGAGAGCACGGCTAAGGACACCTGGTTATTCGGCATGGGGCCTTTCCGTCGCGGCACAATTTATAAGGGCACGCAACTGGCCGGAGATCAATTCGTGATCCCCATCATCGTGCCCGGCGAAGACAAGGACGGCAACATCGGCAGCGTGGCGGTCGCCGACGAAGTGTTCTTCGCCAATCCAAAAGAATCAGCGGACGAGAAGGACAAGCCGGCTGATAAAACCGAAGACAAGTCCAAGGACGTCGCCGAGGCGAAACCTGCTAAAGAGCCCGCCAAAGAACAGAAGAAAGAGGTGGCAAAGGCTGAGAAGCCCAAGCCCGAAGCCGAAAAAGCCACCCCTAAGGCCACCGCCAAAGCCGATCCTGAAACGGAAGGTAAAATAATCGCCGTTGCGCATACCGAACCTGTAGTCACCGCCAAAGCGGACGATTCGAAGAACAGTGAGAAGCCCGACGGCAAAAATCAACTAAGCTCGCTTACCGCTCCCTGGCCGTTTCGTGATGGCGAAAGTATGCCGCCGCGGCGGTTGCCGACGACTGTCGCCCGTCCGCTCGGTTCCGTATCCGAAGCTATGAAAGCAAAGCTCACCGATGGCCTCATGCTGACCCGGTGATTATCACCACGGCTTTGGCATACGGCATGCGAAAGGGCCTCTCGCCCGGCAGCATCTATACACTCAAACTTTCCAGGCGAGGACACGCGGTGCCCGAAGGTTTGCAAGCCGCCATAATAGCCGCGCGACGGGCCAAACACCTGGCCGACAACAGCGTAGTTATCGGGATTATTACACCACAACAATTGGCCCGTATGTTGCGTGAAAACGCGGAGATTCTATGAGTATTCCGGATGTCATTCGTAGGGAGCGTCCGTAACGCACCGGAAATTCCATGGTGCGTTGCTGACGCTCCCCACAATTGACTCTATCTGGCTCCTGCACTAAACTGACTTAGGCATATACTACGGCCCACGCACACAAATCTAGGAACTTCCCAATCATGAAGAGCCTGCCCGCCATGCTTGTAGTCTTGCTTTTTGCAACCGCCGCCGTCACCGCCGAGCCCAAGGGCTGCGACTATCCCGACCATTCTAATTTACTCGTGGTGCGCGATGCCGACGGGAAAGAACGGCCGGTTAAAACTACTGAAGACTGGGCCGTCCGCCGCCGGCACATTCTCGACGGCATGCAAGACGTGATGGGGCCTTTGCCCGACCGCTCGAAGCGGCCGCCTTTGGACATACAAACTAGCGAAACCCTGGAAACACCGAGCTACACCCGCAAGACAATCACCTTCGTGCCCGAGCCCGGCGACCGGCTCTCCGCGTATCTGTATATCCCCATAGGCGTCGAGAAGAAACATTCGCGGTCGGCCGTGGTGGCTTTGCATCCGACCCAACGCGAGTTGGGCAAAAAGGTGGTCGACGGCCAGAGCACGCGCCCCAACCGCGCCTATGCACGCGAACTGGCCCAACGAGGCTACGTCGTCATCGCCCCCGACTACGTCAACATGGGCGACTATAAATTCGATTTCCGCAAGAGCGGCTACGAATCGGCCACCATGAAAGCCATCCTTAACCACATGCGTTGCATCGATCTGCTCGAGTCGCTAGACGAGGTCGACTCCGAGCGAATCGCGGCCATCGGGCACTCGCTGGGCGGGCATAACGCTATCTTCCTGGGCGTGTTCGATCCTCGCGTCAAGGTCGTCGTTTCGAGTTGCGGCTGGACGCCTTTCCACGACTACTACGGTGGAAAAATCGCCGGCTGGTCGCACGACGGCTACATGCCTCGTTTGAAAACGCACTATAATCTCAATCCCGACCGGGTGCCGTTCGACTTTTACGAATTGGTGGCCGCACTGGCGCCGCGACCGTTTATGACCAACTCGCCGCTGCATGACGACAATTTCGACTATCGGGGCGTAAAGAAAGCCATCGCCAAGGCCGCCGAAATCTACAAGCTGTATGGAGCGGAAGAACTGATCCAAGCACGATACCCCGACGCCGAGCACGATTTCCCCACACCTGTCCGTGAAGAATCCTACCGCTTCATAGATCGGGCGTTGAAACATAAACCAAATAAATAAGAGGATCTTGTAGCACAGCCGCCCCGGCTGTGACGTATAGCACTAATAACGTGTTTTGAAATGGGTGCCACTGCTGGCTTGTCCAGCAGTGCAGAGCGTATATCTCGGGAAAACACTGCTGGACAAGCCAGCAGTGGCACCCATGAAAGGCCCACAACCATTTTTCAAACACAGACGTGTGGCACGCCCAGAATGGGCGTGGAGCGAATCCATTCACCACCTTCCACGCCCATTCTGGGCGTGCCACACGTGAAGTTCCTTCGGAGCCGGGTGGTACCAGCTAATTAAAAACTTACATATGGCTCAGCAGTGGCTTCGCCCTCCCGTTTGTTTCAAATCCGCGCGGGCGCAAGCCTCGTCGCAAACTTTAACGGAAACGCAATTATGAAAAGCTATATCCTATCCCTAGACCAGGGCACGACGTCCAGCCGGGCGATTGTTTTCGACCGTCAGGGTCAGATCGTTTCGGTCGCGCAGAAAGAATTCCGGCAAATTCTGCCCGAGCCCGGGCTGGTCGAGCACGATGCCGAGGAAATCTGGTCGTCGCAACTGGAAGTCGCTCGCGAAGCATTGAAAAAGGCCTCGCTCGCGGCCGAGAAGATCGCCGCCATCGGTGTTACCAACCAGCGTGAAACCACGGTGCTTTGGGACCGCGAAACCGGAAAGCCCGTAGACAACGCCATCGTCTGGCAGAGCCGCGTCAGTACGCCCATCTGCGACCGCCTCAAAGCCGACGGATTGGAGCCCACATTCCGGGAAAAGACGGGCCTGGTCGTTGACGCGTATTTTTCCGGCACAAAAATCAAACACCTGTTGGAAAAACACGAGGGACTGCGCGAAAAGGCCGAACGGGGAGAAATTCTCTTCGGCACGATCGATACCTGGTTGATCTGGAAACTCACCGGCGGTCGTTGCCACGTGACCGATCACAGCAACGCCAGCCGGACATTGTTATTCAACATCAATACGTGCCAATGGGACGAGGAACTGCTGGCAATACTCGATATTCCCAAAACCATGTTGCCCGAGGTATTGCCCTCGAGCCACGTTTACGGCCAGACCGACGAACAATTATTCGGGCGGGCGATCCCCGTCGCCGGCGATGCGGGCGACCAGCAGGCGGCGACTTTCGGCCAGGCTTGCTTCACCACCGGAAGCGTGAAAAAAACATACGGCACGGGCGGCTTCATGCTGATGAACACCGGGCAGCAACCGGTCGCTTCGGAAAACAACCTCCTTACCACCATCGGATGGTGTCTGGACGACGAGGTCACCTACTGTCTGGAAGGCTCGGTTTTCGTGGCCGGGGCCGTGGTGCAATGGCTACGCGACGGGCTGGGCATTATCAAAAAGTCCGAGGACGTCGAGGCCCTGGCCGCAACCGTGGAGGATAACGGCGGTGTTTTCCTTGTACCGGCATTCGTTGGACTGGGAGCACCGCACTGGGACTCGCACGCCCGCGGAACGATCGTGGGTCTCACCCGCGGCACAACCGCCGGCCACATCGCCCGAGCAGCCGTGGAGTCGATAGCATTTCAAACGGCCGATCTGGTGGACGCCATGCAAAAAGACGCCCGTGCCGAGCTGCCCGAGTTGAAAGTGGACGGCGGAGCGGCGGCCAACAACGCTCTCATGCAATTTCAGGCCGATCTGCTGGGCGTTGAAGTCTGCCGCCCGGTGGTGGCCGAAACCACGGCCTTGGGCGCCGCCTATCTGGCCGGTCTGGCCGTGGGCTACTGGAAAGATACAGACGACGTGGCCCACCATTGGGTCTTGGACCGCCGTTTCACGCCAAAAATGGGAGAAACCGAACGCAAAACGCTTCGAACTCGTTGGGCAAAAGCGGTTGGCCGATCACTCAAATGGGCGAGCGACTAATGGCAACTGGAAAACTTTTGTTTTACCCCGAAGAGTCGACCGATCCCCTTGCCCTCACCACAGGGTAAGCTAAAATACTATGTTTCTTGCGAGGGATGTCCCCTCGCACGGGGACGTAGCTCAATCGGGAGAGCACTGGCTTTGCAAGCCAGGGGTTGGCGGTTCGATCCCGCTCGTCTCCACTTGTGTCTGCTTGTGTAATGCAGCGCCAAACCCCTGTATTTTAAGGGGTTTTTTCATTTCTTGGGACGTTTCTTCACTCTGCCCACAAGTGCACGGCTGTGCACTAACGTGCAACGATATGACACCGTTTTGGCAAGGCCGTGGCAAGGCTGTGGCAAGAGAATCATAGTTGGGAGGTGGCAATTCACCTGTCGGTCCATTAATTTTGGACAGGTCCGGGAGTTGTCCGATCGCCGCGACCTTGTCACTGAGCCCCAAGTGGGTGTAGGTGTTCGAGGTCAAGGTGGGCGTCGAGTGGCGGGCCAGCTTCTGGGCCGTGGCTAGTGGAACGCCGGCCCGGCCGAGGTTGCTGATAAACATATGGCGGTTCGAATGGAAGTCAGCGTAGAGACCATCTTCGTTATGGTATTTTAAGAACGAAGACCGGCGCCGGCGTATTCTCTCCCGTGTACCCTTGGCCTCCTTGATCCACTTCTCTCGGGCAATGTCCAGATCGTGACGCATCATCTTACTGGGCTTTCGCCAATGTCCGCCTGGTGTCTGTAAACAGATCAACGGCTTATCGGGCTCGACGTCGCCCTTCGTCTTCAGCCAGGCCCTCAGACGTGCGACGACGGCCATGTGGAGCGGTATCTCGTCCGCCCGGCCGTTCTTGCTGTAGGCAGCCTGGACGCGTACTACGGGCGAATCTGACGCGAGGTCGAACGATCTCAGAGTCAATGAACTGAGTTCCTTTCGGCGGAACCCAGTCCAGGCCGCCAGGATATAAAGCATCGCCCGATCGGCGCCGGCGACCGCCTCGACGCTCTTGCCCGTCTCTGCCGCGGCGATCAGCCGCATAAACTCATCCGTCGAGAGTGGCCGGCGGTCATGTCGTCGATCGGTATCGACACTCAGCTTCTTGAGGTGGGCCAGCGGGTTATCGATCGCCCTTTTGTTTACGACCATCCACTTAGCGAACTGCTTGACGGACTGGAGGTAGTGGTTACTGGTCTGGATCGACCGGCCATCCTCGCGAAGTTTCGCCAGCCAGGCTTGTACGGCCGTGGGTGAAAGGTCCCCAATACGTTGAAATTCGCAGTCTTTCACGATCTTGCGGACACGTTGAGAAATGTTTCGCACCTCGTCGGCCGTAACATCGCGGGCCGCCAGATCGGCCTCGAAATCGTCCACGTGTTTCAGCAGTGGCCGGGTTAGGTGCTCTTC
This sequence comes from Pirellulales bacterium, assembly GCA_016934075.1. Classification (GTDB taxonomy): domain Bacteria; phylum Planctomycetota; class Planctomycetia; order Pirellulales; family Thermoguttaceae; genus JAFGTN01. The sequence continues at coordinate 465 of JAFGTN010000474.1, read as the reverse complement.
GTCGATCGGCTGGAGTCCTTGCCGTTTTCGGTCTACCCGCTGTTGAATCTCTTCGAAGAGGTTTTCGGTTGCCCGGCGGTCCGTGTAGCCCTTCCTACGCCTCCATTCGCCGGCCTCGTCCTTATAACGAATATACCACTCCGGCGTCTCGACGATGCATTGCTTCCCGTCCGCGGTCACGGGCACGGTTACAGTGCGGGTTTTGTGCTTGAATCGGACGAATTGCTCCCCGTCCAAGACAATGATCTTGGCGTCGGGAGGTATCACCTTCTTGTATTTGATTTTGTGAATGCTTGCCATTTTTCTAACTCTCTAGGTTTTAAACAGCCCGGCGGGGCAACGCTTCGAACGGATCCCCGCCGGGCATAATTATGTGTTACAACGAAAACGCTTCTGGTTGCGGGAGCGCATCGAGGGCCCGCGAGACGATGCCGGCAGATTGCACGTAATGTTTGAGCGTCACAT
>JAFGTN010000473.1 GCA_016934075.1 Pirellulales bacterium | reverse complement strand
CCCTTGCGCCGGGCGGCGGCGATCTTGTCCCGCGTCCGCTCTGAGATGATTTCCCGCTCGAATTGGGCGAATGAAAGAAGCACGTTGAGCACCAGTCGACCCATCGACGTCGACGTGTTGAATTGCTGAGTCACCGAGACAAATGATACGTTGTGCTTGTCAAATGTCTCCATTATCCGGGCGAAATCCAGCAGCGATCGGCTCAGTCGATCGACTTTGTAGACTACGACGCAGTCGATCTTGCCTGCTTCGATATCGGCCATCAGGCGGCGGAGCGCCGGCCGATCCATATTGCCACCGGTGAATCCGCCGTCGTCGTAATGGTCGGCGACGCACTCCCAGCCTTCGTGGCGCTGGCTGGCAATGTAGGCCTCGCCCGACTCACGCTGGGCATCGAGTGTGTTGAACTCTTGGTCGAGACCTTCCTCGGTCGACTTCCGGGTGTAGATCGCGCATCGCACAGTTGTGAGGGAGGATATATTCTTTTTTCTGGTCATCGCTTGCCCTCCTTGCCGAGTCGGAAGAAGTGATAACCGCTGCAGTGCTGTCCAGTGATTGCCTTGGCAACAGCGGTGAGTGACTTGTAGACCTCGCCCTGATACTCGAATCCTTTGGGCAGCACCTTCACCTGCAGCGATTGACCTTTGTACTCCCGCGTGATGATGGTTCCGGGAGGTGGCAATCGATTGTCGCCTTTGACCACCAATGTTGCCGTTTTGGTACTCGACGTGGATGCCACCGAAGCAGGTTTTGGCTTCGGGGGCGACAATCGCACGTCGGCGTCGTTGGCCAGTTCAGCGGCCCGCTGGCGGGCACGCTGTGAAATGTCGCCTTCTTCCAGCGACTGCATTCTCCAGGTGATCCGTTTGACGAGCCAAGCTTTGTTCCCAGCCCTTGTTTCCTCACCGAATGCCTCGGTGTAGCGAATCCGCAATTCGCGGACGGTCATCCGCTGTAGCGCGGCAACCTCTTTTCCAACATTCAGGGTCATCTGTCTCTCCTTGTCTTGAGAATCTCGGAAACCGTTAACCGTTGTGGACACTGAGCACGGTTTCGTCGGAGACCTCAAGGCATGAAAAGGCGGATTCTGGAGGATTTTCTGGGGTAGATGGCTCGTCTGATCTTGGCAATGCCTGCCGTGCGTGGAGCCTGAGAATGCCGACGGCAAGGATGCCGGCTACTTCGGAAAGACGCTCGTCGGGCGTCAGGAAAGAAGGATCATCAATGGGTCGCATGGGATCTCCTGGCAGGAGTTTGCCCACAACGGCCTTCGCTTGGCGACCGGAGCGCTGCCTGGCGGAAACAGAATGGTTAACAGCTTCTATCTGTTAACCTACCCGGCCCAGGGTATCGATGACGATTCAATCATGGATTTTTACTTGCGAGATCAAGAAGATGACCCTGGAAGTTTCCCAGGCACCGCCTGCCAGCAACCATTACGGATCGACTTTGATTGCGATCATTCGGGGACTTGTCGATGGAACACAAAGCTTACCGACTGCAGGAAGCAACTTACTATTTCTTGCGGTAGACATGAATCCCAACACGCGTCATGAGTCGTGCCTGGATGCAAAGATCGCGATACTCGTTCACTTGATAAGACATGGTCTCTATCTCATGACGGTTCGTCATGTGCGCGCCAAGTACCGACGCATCCGACTCCTCCAGGACCTCGCGATCACATGTCGATTCCTTTGCCTGCAACCAGCTGGTCACGTATCTTTGACAGAAAAACGCCTGTGACTTGGGTGAGTCGCCCGATTGAAAGGTTAGTTCGCAACCGTTCGACTAGCGCATCGTCTCCCATTTGCGGATTATCTTTCAGAATCTCTCTCATCAATTCAGCGATTTCCGACGGGGGCACATCCTGCAGTGACCGATTTCCTCGAGCGCGAACTAGGACGTCCGGCCCACCCGCAGTCCAAACAATGTTGACCCCGCACTCTTTGCGACGTTCAACAAGCCCATCGCGTCCAGCTTTATCCAACGCCTTTGCAAGCTTTTCCCTTACAGGTCTTCTTAGCCGCTGAATACCTGCGGCACGTGCGTAGAGTTTGAACGCTCGATCCTCGACCATCGGGCCTTCAGTCTGGACGATCTCCGCAAGCACAACTGCAATGTCGTTAACTGAGCAATCATCGGGATGTTCCAGCGCTCGCGGCTGCCAATGAGCATATGGCACACGATGATCCATCTCGTTGCTGGTCGAAACTGGATCGTCTTCAAAAGCGAAAAAGTCATCGCTCGTTCTATTGCTGTGCTGTAATTCTCTGTCACCGTTCTGCCCCGTATCCCTCAAAGGCGCGGAGGCTAGATTGTCATCGTCCCCGTTGATCATCGACTTGCCATTGTGCTCATCATCGGCTGGTGTTTCTTGTGTGTGTGGAAATATCTCTAGTAGCTTCAGGCGCCTCCATAACGTCTCCAGCACACCAGCTGGATTGAAGTAATACTCGCTACTCCAAACCCGCCAAAAGGACCATCCGGCCCTTTCCAGCTGTCTCTGGCGTTCAATGTCGGCATGGAATTGCTCGGGCCCATGCCAGTGATCCCCGTCGCATTCAATTGCCAATCGTGTCTTGTTTCCCTCCACTACTAGGTCAATTCGGTAATTATCGATGAGCGTAGGATATTGCGGGATTACGCGATATCCTTCTTCGTGAATCCGAAGATAGATGTCGATCTCGAACCAACTCTCAAATGGCGCCGGTTGAGTACCTAGAGGTCGCTCACTTCGAGAAGCCAGGTAACGTAGCTCGTCCAGTTTGATACCACACACCTCTTCAGCAGGCTTTCCAGGATTCAAGCAATGTTCAACCAACTTCCGTCTTAGGTCCTCCGGGTTTCGCAATTCTTCGAGCGTCACGCTGTGGAAAAGCCACATCTGGTCACGCGCACGGCTGGCCGCAACGTTGTACCGCTGCTTAAACTGCTTCGCAGTCAATGCCCTAGGAAGCGACCTATCTCCACTGGAATTGATGGCTGAAACTACAAGGCTCAGAAACATTACGTCGCGTTCATCCCCCTGAAAACTGTATGCGTCTCCGCAAAGCAACTTTCGCTTCTCAATTGTTTCTGGGCCGAGTCGATCAATTAGTTCGTTCTCGATCAGCCGAGCTTGACTATCGCCCAGTAACGAAACGACACCCATGGTTTTTCCGTCATATCGAGGATCATGACAGCACGCAACAATTGCATCGACCACTGCCCGACCCTCGCGAGGATTCGTTCGTCGCTGTCCCACGCCCTCCTCGTAGCCACCCGACACCAGTACTGATTTCACCGGCGACAGACGATTTGCTGAATACTGTCGCAGCGGCAACAACGGTGTGTGGCTGTAACATAGGTCGTTACTGAAGCGAATAATCTCCGGCATGCAACGGAAGTGTTCTCGAAGTACGATCCGATTGCGGAACCACACTTCTCCAAGATCAAACAAACTGGTTTCCGGTTGGATCACGCTCGACAGATGATAGTCAGGCAAAAACTGTTTAACAAGATACAGGAAGTTATCGTGGTCGGTGATCCTTGTGGGACTGATTTGCTCGTCGTCACCAACGATTACTACCTGTTGGCCGATATAGTTCAGCAACAAACCATCAAGACCACATTGAGAAGCTTCATCCACAATCACAACATCAAACATGCCCGGTTGTGGGTCGATCGTTTCGTAGAGACGATACATCGGCATTACCCATGCCGGGATTGCCTCTTGGCAAACCGCCAGATGCTTCTGAGCTTCGCGCCGATGCCTCTCCGCGTGGCGACCAAAGCCCCCGCCAATTCGCCGGATGGCTTGTTGCCAAGCCACCAGATTCTGCTGGTGTGATTCGCTCAATCGGCCGATACAATGTGACCACGCCTTGGTGGTCGCAAGACGCTCAACTACCGTCGCGATTTCCTTATTCAATCGCTCATATTTCTGCAGCAGATTGTCGACTCCTTGTTTGGCGACAAAAGACTTCATCCACGAACGCGCCCTCGCCCAACTCCAAGCGAGCTCCAATACCAAAATGCGCTCTTCCCATATCGGCTCACTCGCACTCGTTTGTAAGTCCTGTGCGAGCAGTGGTGCTTTGGCAGCCAGCGAGTTGACCACCTGCATGCATCGATCAAGCACAGCTCTATCGTGGACAAGGCTGCGTATCTCGGCAGCCAACTCATTTAATTGCTCCTCACTCCGCTGATTGATCGCTCGGACAAGATCGCCGCAAATAGGGTGAGCGTCATCGCGATGCGCGTGATTTCCAACTTCTGAGGCTATGCGCGTGATTTCTGCTTGCACATCAGTGCTCAAGATCGTGGCGATGACACCCTGACACGCATCATAAAGTGCATCGACCGAGGTGGAATCCTCCCAGGTAGCTTCTGCCAGACCGCGTATTCCGGACACAGCGCTTTTTGCCGCCGCTATCTTGCTACCCAGCGACAGCACGCCATCTAGTGTTTCCACCAGTTCTTCGATCTGGGCTATTTGTAGGGAAAGGTGGCCGTCGCTGCGCTCCTCAAAGCCCTTCCACATCTGCCACAAGAAGGTAGTCGTACGTTCCAGATCAATCCATTCGATGAACGACCCAAGTGCGACAACGTTATCGCACGGTCGACCGTCGACGGTAACGGTCGACGCAATGTAGTTCGTGCGTTTTGCCGTCGCATTGAAGTGCCGACTTATCAGTCCAAGTTTCCCGCCATTTTCAAGATACTCCTTAAGATCAATCGCGTCAGCTTGGAGCTTAGCCAGGTCGCATTCTTCCGGAATCACGAATTGCTGTTCACATATACATCGAACTCGATGAGCTAAACCGTTAACCTTTTCCTCGGTCACTCGCCTCAATTCCTGCCAGGCCCTTACATTGCCAGACAACACGTCAGCACGGGCACATTGTACCCACTTGCGATGTGAATTTTTAATGCTCGCAGTCGCCTGTCGTAAATCCTTAACAGTGTTGTCAAGTAACTGAATGTCTTTTCTAGCCGCTCCACTTCTCACTATCGCCTCATAAATGGCTTTTCGTTCTGGCGATTGCAACGACTCACGCTTCTCCTCGTAGGATCGCTCACGCCTAAATAACTGAACTAACTTGCCAGTGTCGAGAACGTCATCGTCTGGCCAGCTCCGAAATAGTTCGCCGGCGCGCTCCCTACTAATCGTTCTAAGCCCCACAAGCGCCTCTCGCACCGACATCGCGTCAACTGGCAGCTCTTCGTCGGCCGCAATGTCATCTCTCAACCAATTGAAATCCTCTTCCTCGCTCCTTACTCGTAGCGCGACGTCCTTCGCTGTTCCACTGTATTTTCCACCACCTGCTACCTGTTTCTCAGTCTCAGCGCGCCTCATGCGCTCCAACTCGCGGTCAACAATTGCAGCCTGTTCTCGCAACCGAGCAAGCGTCGTTCTGCAGTTTGCGATTTCTTCTTGGGCACGAGATACGTCCCACGTCGCTTCACGGTTGGCAATGCCTCGCACACTTGCTTCCAAATGTGCAATGCTCACTCGATCGTGCCCAAGCGCACTCACGCATAGCGCCTGTATCTCGACCGGCACCTTTTCTTTTAGGACGGACAACGCTTGGGGAGTTTGGGCCGTGATCAATACGCGTTTTCCCGTCGCCAAAAGGTGCGATACAAGATTGGCGATCGTGTGTGACTTGCCAGTGCCTGGCGGTCCCTGAACTAACAAGCCGATGTTGTCTCGTAACTTGCTAACTATACTGTGCTGCTCTCGATTCGAAGGCAGCGGAAAGTATACATCACTATCCTCATTTTTCGTGTAAACAGTTTCATTCGTCGCGTCTTCGGTCTGTGATGAAGTGGACGACTCTGACAACTTGCGAATATTCGGCGGAATATAACCGCCACCTTCCAATTGCTCGACAATTTTTGAAAAAACCTCCACCATTCCTCGCGCGGACCGTCGTCGATAGATCATCGCAGGCGCGAACATCACTAGAGGTGCTTTACTCAGGCGAGGAATGGGGCCGATGGAATCGTCGTATTCTCCTCGGTCATCCAAAGTCTTCGCGATACTCCGCAACGCGCCATCAAGCATTTCTCGATTCCATGGATCCTCTTCGAGTGTGGTAAAAGCACCTCTCAACATCCGTTCCAGTTGATCAGCAGGCCGTTCCTCGTATTCGAGCATATCGAGCTCTAGGATCACCCGAATCCCATCGTGACTAGGGCGCACAGAAAAGATGCCCTGATCGGCGTCAAACTCAAGTACCGCCGGCACTGTCAATAAATGCCTAACTATCCGTTGATCGGTTGGCGTAATCCATGCTAGGCATCCAAGGCCAAGCACCAGCTCAAATCGCTCACCCTCGCGAAGTTGCGCCTGGTGAATCGAGAAAAGTCTCGCATAAACCGCATGATGCTTTTGCCATTCTTGATGCCTTTCAGTCCATGGTAGCCACGCATCCAGCAGGTATACGTCCCACGCGTTGGTGACATCAGGATGATCATTCAAAAACTCGTACTTAGGTTCTTCAGGTTCTGAGCCCCACTCACCATCGTCGCTCGCCTCCCTGTCTTCGATCAGCGGAATCTTCTCAAAAAGTTCCGGCTCATCGTCTGGATTGCTACCAAAGGGTAACGATGATTTGAGCCATTTCGTTACGATATTCGGCGGAGAAGGACACTTGGGTTCTAGCCGCTGTTTTACCTCCACCCAAATGTCATCTGGGTGGTCCTCACTCGCACCTTTCGCACGCGTATAGCAATCGTTCGAATCCGGTATGTCGCAGAACCACAAATGATCAGCATATTCGTCAACCTGACGAATCACTGACTGCCGTGACTGCGCGAAAGCTTTCAGTAGTCGGAAGAAGCCAACCGCTCGATACCGCACATCGTCATGCGGAACCTGAGTATCACGAGGTGTAGTGGACATGCTTGTATCCACGCGCTGCGATTGGCGAAGAACTGGGCAACATCGGAGGAGTTCAACACGGTGCCTGCAACCAACAGAATTCGCGAGCCACCTTACGAGGAAGCCCCTTTAGATTACCCACAAATCTGGCTACATTCCAGATGGCGGATTTGGCATTGAATTCAGTCGACTACACCCTATCCGCCGTCCCCGAACTGCCTAATGAGGGCGTGACCTAGGCTACCCAAGCCATCCAACCCGTTCCCTGGGCCACTAGTTCGTAGAAAAACAAAAGAGGCTCCGTAAGGGACCGGCCTGTTAACTCTGAGGGGGTTGTTAATCAGAGATTAAGAGAGTTTTGGCCCGGAATTTCGGGGTGCGGAAGGGACCTTGAAGGTATCTTTTGGACCCCAGAAGTT
>JAFGTN010000472.1 GCA_016934075.1 Pirellulales bacterium | reverse complement strand
GCCCGGGATTATGCCGGAAGGGCTGCTCGACAAGTTCCCGGCTGGGGACACCTTTGAGGTGATATTCGATACCGCGCATGGCTTCCTGGGGCATGAATAATGCGTCGGGCGCCAGCCGTTTCTGGTGGTCGGCACATTGGCGGAGGAAGGCGATTTTCGGATCGTCGAGCGTTTCTTCGTTTCCACAACAATAGATCACGACCGACGGGTGTTTGCGGCAGGCACGGATGATGTGCAACCACTCGCCCATCTCGTAGCCTCGCGGCGGTTCTACCTGCACGAGCATGCCCAATTCGTCGGCCGCCTGTAAATACTCCTCGGTAAGCGGCCAGGTATGCCCACGAATCCAGTTGAAACCGAGTTCTTTCAATCGCCGAATGTGCCGGCGGTACCAATCGACGTTCAGCGGGGGCGTGCAGGTTTCGGGAAAATAGGCGCACTCACCACAACCACGCAGATAAACGGGCTTACCGTTGAGACGCAACCCCACGCCGTCGCGCGTCAATCGTCGCATGCCGAATGGACGGGCGACCTTGTCGAGCGCGTGGTTTTCATCGATTAGTTCGAGCCGCATCTCGACCAGCCGCGGATCAGTGTCCGACCAGGCGGGGATGCCCAACTTCGCGGTAGTCCAGGAAGTGTGTTTATTTTTTACCGGCAGCAAACCGCTTCCGTATTGTCTGCCGTTGCTCGGGTCGGATACCGTCCAACGCAATTGGCATTCGGCCGGCAGATCGCCTTCGATATCTGCGCGCCAGTGCAGCTTTTCGCCATCCGGGTAAATGTTCCAATCCGCTATGCGAGCTCGCCCCGAGAGGCGAAGAGAAACTTGCCCGAAGATGCCGCCGCTGCGTCCCTTCCAGCCGCGAATCGAACAACCCAGCCGATCGTCGCGGCGGTTGTCGACGCGGATCAGCAATTCGTTTTTCTTCCCATATTCGAGATGCGGCGCGAGCGCGGCCTCCCAAGGCATGGAGTGGCCCAGGTGATGGTGAACCTTGCGGCCGTTGACGAACACATCGGCCTCCATCACCACGCGGCCCGCCCGTAAAACAATCTGCCGCCCTCGCCACCCGTTTGGAACGTCAATAACTCGACGATACCAACCCGAGCCAAGCAGATAGGGAAGTGAAGCATCTGCCGCGTTGGCGAACCCGCTCGTGACAGGCAATTGCAATTCCCGGTAGTCGGGATTGAACCGCGCGTCGGGCCAGAGCGATTTTGCTTTCTCGCGGCTCAAGGCATCGTCCCAACAGGCGGGAACGGTGATCGCGGTCTTGAATCGCTCTCCGGCGGGCGGCTTGCCTTGACCGTCGGCAACGTAGGCGAAGTCCCACATGCCGTTTAATTTTACAACATCGACCGGATCGGCTTCGGCCTTAGACGCGGTCACACAAGTCAACACGGTTGTGGTTGCGATAAGAATCTTCAAAGTATAGATTTGCATTATTACATCCCGTCGGGCAGTTTGCCCAAAAGCACGTTTGTGAGCGTTACGATTGAACCCGGTTCGATTGTGAATTGTGTCGTGTCGTTCCCGTCAGGCGCGGGCGCTGCGAGTATTTTGTTTTGGCAATATGAATCGACCAACTCTTGTTGATTAAATCTAGTATCTCTGCAGTTAAGCGAAACCCGTAGCGGGCGAACGGATCGGTTTAGCAGTACGATTGTTTTGGAGGCATCTTTCCCGGTGAAAGCTGATACGAGCAGGTCGGGCTCGGACGACAGGGCCTCGACTCGGGTCATTCCGTGGCGAATGCGGCGACTGTACGCGCCAAACACCCGCAGTTGATGGCTTGACGCGGTCGGCACGAATCCATTCCGGCAATCCGGCACGAAGAGGGCGCGCGTCCAGCCGTAGGAAGGCTGGACGACATTCAGCAGCGTCCAGCAATAGCAAATAGCCGAGGCGTCGGCCAGGGTGAGGTTTTTGTGGTACAACTGACCCATGGAAAGAGCCAGGCGATATTCGGGCCACTGGAAACGACCGGAATTGACGCAGATCTCCGTTGACAAAAACGGTTTGTCACCGATAACCTGCTTCCATTTTTTCAGCAGCGGGTCATAAGCGTCGGGCTTGTCGAAAAAGCCTTGGTAGTCGTACATATGCGCGGCCGCGTAGTCGATTGTTTCCCACGCCCGTTTGTCGCTACGAAAGGCTTCAGCGCATTTTATTCCACCCCGCAGATTGGACGAATCGGCCATGTGGATGCGAACCTTCCGGAATCCGGCCTCGTCGAGGCCGCGACGCAGGGCGCGGGTCATGGCATGCCAGACCTCTGGAGGTTGGGTGACTTCGTTTTGAATGCCCACAACTTCCGGCGGGGCACCGGAACGTTTCTGGCTGGTGCGGCAATAGTCGACCATGCCGCGGACGTAGGCCTGGATATCTACTTTTCTGCTTTTGGGGATGCCTTGTTTTCCCGCCTCGTGCGATTCGGTGCACATCCAGGGCGGCAAGGCCCAGAACTCGAACCAAACCTGGCCGCCGATACGGCGAAAAGTTTTCAGGTAGTCGAAATCGCTGATCTCGCCGTTGGGAAAATTATCGCCGTAATAATGGGGCGTGGCATCCTCGAGGCGGTCCCAGTTGTCCATGTTTTTATGCAGGCGGGTGCCGATGGGATACTCGCGCTGGATCAAAAGGTTGTACTGCGAGAGCAACTGCCACCACCGTTTTTTGCCCTCGGAGCTCAACTGTGTGTATGCCGTGGGGGTGGTGATGCCGCCGAACCCTATCATCACCTGGTGCCGCTGAGCGGGATTTATGCGAACGTCGGCTTTTTCCGCCGCGGGCCGAAGCAGGCTGC
>JAFGTN010000471.1 GCA_016934075.1 Pirellulales bacterium | reverse complement strand
TGCCGACCATGCACGGCTTCGACGAGTTCTTCGGCAATCTCTATCATCTTAACGCCGAAGAGGAGCCGGAGAACCGCGACTATCCGCGCGATCTTGTGCTGCCCAGCGGCAAGACGTTTCTCCAGCAGTACGGCCCTCGCGGAGTGCTTAAATGCAAGGCGGACGGCAAGGGTGGCCAAACTATCGAAGACACCGGACCCCTGACCAAAAAACGCATGGAAACCATCGACGACGAGACGGTCGCGGCGGCGAAGGACTTTATCAAGCGACAAGTTGCGGCGGGCAAGCCGTTCTTCTGCTGGTGGAATGGCACGCGCATGCATTTCCGCACGCATGTGAAGAAAGAGCACACGGGCATCTCCGGCAAGAGCGGCAACGAGTACCACGACGGCATGGTCGAACACGACATGCACGTGGGCCAATTGCTCGACCTGCTCGACAAACTGGGGATTGCCGACAACACGCTCGTTTATTACTCGACCGACAACGGACCGCATTACAACACCTGGCCCGACGCAGGCACAACCACCTTCCGCAGCGAGAAGAACTCGAACTGGGAAGGCGCGTATCGCGTGCCCGCGTTCGTGCGTTGGCCCGGTCATTTCCCGGCGGGCAGAACGCTCAACGGCATCGTTTCGCACGAAGACTGGCTGCCGACGTTCGCCGCCGCCGCCGGGGCCGCGGACATCAAGGACCGGCTGAAAAAAGGTGTTGAACTCAACGGTCGCCGCTACCATAACTACATCGACGGCTACAACATGATTGAGTACCTGTCGGGCAAGGCGAAAAAGTCGCCGCGCAAGGAGTTCTTCTACGTCAACGACGATGGCCAGATTGTCGCCATCCGGCTGGGTGATTGGAAGGCGGTGTTTCTGGAAAACCGTGGAAAGGCGTTCGAGGTGTGGCGCGAACCGTTCACCGAACTGCGGCTTCCGCTCCTCTTCAATCTGCGCCGCGATCCCTTCGAAAAGGCCCAACACAATTCGAACACATACAACGACTGGTTTCTTGACCGCGCGTTCGTTTGTGTACCGATGCAGCAAGTCGCTGGAAAATTTCTCATGACCATGAAAGACTACCCGCCCAGCCAGACGCCGGGATCATTCAACCTCGAAAAGGTTCAGAAAATGATCGAGGACGCCGCACGCGGTAGATAAATAGCAACCACTGTCGAGTCACCATCTTCTGTTGCTGCTGGAGATGGCGGCTCCTTTTCTAAAAGGTTAAATATGAAACTTAGATATGTACTCTCTGTGATCCTTGTGGCGTTGTTGGCCATGAATCCTGCCTACGCCGCCGACCCGCTGCCCTCCTGGAACAGCGGTCCAACAAAAGACGCGATTATTAGCTTTGTGAAACTGGTTACGACCAAGGGTAGCCCGGACTATGTCCCACCCGCCGAACGAATTGCGACTTTCGACAACGACGGTACTCTCTGGTCCGAAAAACCCGTCTATTTTCAACTCATTTTCGCCATCGATCGCATCAAGCAACTCGCCCCGCAACACCCCCAGTGGAAAACGCAACAGCCGTTCAAGGCGGTAATCGAGGACGACAAAGAATCGCTGAGCAAATCGGGCATGGAAGGCATAGCCAAGCTGGTGATGGCTTCGCACGCCGGTATGACCACCGATGAATTCGCACACATTGTAAAAGGCTGGATTGGATCCGCAAAGCACCCTCGCTTCAAGCGGGATTATACTGACTTAGTGTTCCAGCCCATGCTGGAGTTGTTGGACTACTTGCGGGCAAACGGCTTTAGTACCTATATCGTCTCCGGCGGTGGCGTTGAATTCCTCCGCGTCTGGGCGGAACAAGTCTACGGCATCCCTCCCCAGCAGGTTGTCGGCAGCACCATCAAGACGAAATTCGAACTACGCGACGGCAAACCCGTCATTGTCCGTTTGCCCCAGATCGATTTTATAGACGACAAAGACGGAAAGCCCATCGCAATCAACAAGTTCATCGGACGCCGGCCCATCGCCGCTTTCGGCAACTCCGACGGCGACCTGCAAATGCTCCAGTGGACGGCGGCGGGCAAGGGCCCGCGGTTCTGCCTGCTGGTGCACCACACCGACGCAAAGCGTGAATGGGCTTATGACCGCGATTCACATGTAGGCCGACTCGACAAGGCGCTGGACGAAGCGAAACGTCGAGGCTGGAGCGTTGCGGATATGAAAAAAGACTGGAAAGTGATTTATCCGTTTGAAAAGTAAAGTAGGTCCCGCCTGCCGGGCGGGACTGAAAAGTAGTGATTAGCTGCAACTCAACTACCCAACTTCGGGCAATAATAACCGCGAGTACATTGCTTTCTGTTTCAATCTGCATTAATCTAATTGAGGCTTGAATGGCTAATGAACCGAAGTTTTCCAAGAAAACACCGGTTTTAGGTTTTTTTGCGCTGGAATTTCGGGGCATTTGAAAAGCAGACGCCGATTAGCATACATCAAGAAACGAGAGGTTTCGCGGTTTGCCAACTGAAAGAATTATTAGTTTTTGCGGTCTGATTGTGATGATGTTGGTGGCTTGGGCCTTGTCGTACGACCGCTCGAAGATGAATTTTCGGCTCATCGTTAGCGGCGTGGTGCTGCAACTGGTGATCGGGCTTTTGATCCTCTGCACGGGTCCCGGCGAATATGTTTTCTCGTTCACGCGCAACCTCATGTTGGGCCTTATCGGCTGTTCGGACGAGGGATCGAAGTTCGTTTTCGGTACATTTTTCTTCGAAGCACCGTTCGAAAGGCCGCCGTTCGCTTATACGGTCTTGCCGACTGTTATATTCTTTTCCACCTTGACGGCCGTACTCTTCCATCTGGGAGTCTTGCAATTCGTCGTGCGAGTTATGGCCCGAGTGATGATTTGGGTCATGGACACCTCGGGCAGCGAGTCGTTGTGCGCGTCGGCCAACGTGTTTGTGGGCATAACCACGGCCCCGCTGGTGATCCGCCCTTATATCGCCAATATGACGCGCAGCGAACTGATGGCCATGATGACCGGCGGCATGGCCACGGCCGCCGGCGGCCCCTTGGCCGCCTATGTCGCCATGGGCCTCGACGCAGGACACCTGATGGTGGCCTCTCTGATGGCGGCTCCGGCATCGCTGGTGATTGCCAAAATCATGGTACCCGAGACACAGGAGTCCGAGACCAAGGGCGTGGTAAAAGCCGAAGTGCCTCGCCAAGACACCAACGTGCTGGATGCCGCCTGCCGCGGCGCCGGCGAGGGACTGAAACTGTCACTCAACATCGCCGCCATGATCATCGCCTTCATCGCCCTGGTCTATCTGTTCAACTGGACATTGGCCGGAGCCTGGAACGGCTATCAATGGCTGGCCGACAGTTGCGGTCTGGCGCGGTTGCCCGACGAACCCATCACGCTGCAATGGATTTTGGGCTGGTTCTTCGCGCCGGTCGCCTGGATCATGGGCATCCAGTGGCAAGACGCCCGCGCGGTGGGCATGCTCTTGGGAGAAAAGACCGTCTTCAACGAGTTCATCGCTTATTATCATCTCACGACCGAAGTGAAGGACACGATCAGCCCGCGATCGTTCGTGATCGCCACCTACGCCCTCTGCGGATTCGCCAATTTCGGTTCCATCGCAATCATGATCGGCGGCATCGGCGGTCTGGTGCCCTCGCGTCGCCAGGATTTCGCCCGCATGGGTCTACGTTCCAT
>JAFGTN010000046.1 GCA_016934075.1 Pirellulales bacterium | reverse complement strand
GGCGAAAAAATGAAGAATAACAAACAACGCGGTTTTTCGCTAATCGAAGTCTCCACCGTGATCGCCGTCAGCACGGTCGTCGCCGGCATGGCCATCTGGCTGGTCCATGCGTCCATGCAAAAATCTCGCGACGGTCAGCGGCGGTTGGCCACGCAAAACACCATAGCACGGCTGGCCGAAACCTTTCGTCGCGACGCCCATGCCGCTACCACGATTACCGCAGAAAAGCCCACGAAGAAGGACAAAATCGATGCCCGCAATTCCGCTTGGACCATGGATCTCGCCGATGGACGCGTGGTACGATACCGGCTCGAAGAGGGCAACCTGATTCGTAGCGAATTCGCTGCCGCATCGAGCAAAGAAAAGCAGTCAAAGCCGATCAATCGCGACTGCTTCGAATTGCCTTCGGACATAACCGCCTCAATCAAACCACCATCTCCGTCACAACCACGAATCGCAACGATTTTGGTATCACTCACAAAAACCGCTGAGAACTCGACAGGCACAGCAGCAAAATCACGCTTCCACTCGCTTCGCATCGATGCCGCCATGTCGACCGATGCCCGATTCGATCAAGTCAAAACTCAAAACAACAAAAAATCTGCCAGCAGCAAATAAATGAAAAAATGACACCATATACTCATAATCCAAACCACTCGAAGCGGACACGTCGTCATGGCGCGGTTCTGCTATTGACGATCGTCTGTGTAGCGGTCGCCATGACCATTCTAGCCGGATTGGTCCACGTCGCACTCTTGCGGCACGCCACACAGAAAAACCACATACGCGCGGCTCAAGCGGCCTGCCTTGTAGAGTCGGGCTTGGACCGAGCCGTCGCCCGTCTCGCAGCCGATCCCACGTATAAAGGCGAAACCTGGAAAATCACCGCCGCCGAATTCAGCAACGCAGCGTCACTGGCCGACGACCAATCAGCCCTGGTTCGTATCGAAATCAAAACGGTCGCCGACAACCCAGACAAACGAGAAATACACATCCAGGCCGACTACCCCGATAAACCCAAACTCCGCGCCCGCCGCAGCAAACAAACAACCATAACTCTCGTCACGCCGGCACCTGAAAAGACCGAACCCGAAAAGGCTGATCCCAAAAAGACAGAGCCCAAACAACCCGAATCTAAAAACCTTAGTTTCCTTCGTTAACTTCTTTAAAATCTTTTTAACTAACATTACTCAAAAAAACCTTCGTTCAACCCGGAGCAAAATTATGAGGCACATCAAATCAAAAGCGTTCACACTTGTCGAACTCCTGGTCGTGATCGCGATCATCGGCATCCTCATTGCACTGTTATTACCCGCTGTGCAGGCGGCCCGCGAGGCGGCGCGCCGCGTCGCCTGTGTCAACAATCTTTCGCAGTTGGGGCTGGCCGTGCAGACCTACATCGAGGCCAACGAGGCACTGCCCGCCGGAGTGGTCAATCCCAAGGGTCCCATCGACAACGATCCGACCGGCTACAAGATGGGCTGGATCACGCAAATCCTGCCCTACTGCGAAGAAAGCACGACCTACGATCACATCGATTTCAAGGTCGGCGTCTTCGGCAAAAAGAATGCCCCGGTACGTGAGATCCAAATCCGTACCTTGGTGTGTCCCTCCTACGGCGGCGAAACAATACTCAAAGACGATATGGGCTGGGGAATGGAGATGGGAATGGGAATGGGACCCGGAATGGGTATGGGCAGTCCTGACATGGGCGGTCCCGGCATGGGTGGCCCTGGGATGGGAATGGATGGCGGAATGGGTGACCCAGGCATGGGAATGGGCATGGAAGACTCTGCGTCCAAGCCCCAAGAGGACAAATCCACCGATGACAAGGCCAAGCCCGCCCCAAGCCAACCGCCGACTCGCGGAAACAGAGCCATCAGCAACTATGCCGGTTGCCACAACGACATAGAAGCACCAATCGACGAAAAAAACAACGGCTCCTTCATACTTAACCGGCAAATCCGCACCTCATCCATCACCGACGGTTTAGCGCATACAATTTTTATCGGCGAAAAACTCTGCGACGACACCGACCTGGGCTGGATGGCCGGAACTCGGGCAACGCTGAGAAACACAGGCACAAAAATAAACGCCACTCCCCAATTTTGCAGTGGATTCGGAATGGGAATGGGCATGGACATGCGCAGTTCGGACGATGCCAAGGTGCCACTCGGTCCCGACGGCCTGCCGACCAAACTCTACGTTGGTGGATTCGCCTCGAAGCATCCCGGCGTAGCCAACATGCTCTTTGGCGACGGCTCAGTGCATGCGGTAAGCGAAGGCATTGGACTGAAGGTCCTGCAACAATACGGCCACCGCGCCGACGGAAAACTGATAAAAGAAGGCCCCAGCCGCGGATACTAGGCAAGTCCGGCTACCAGGTCTATCACATCCTTGGTGAGATCTGCCAAGGGAACGTCTTCCGGGGTATTCATCTTCCGGCCGATCCTGGGCAGTTCCAGCAGATCGCGGAGTAAATCGTTCATCTTGCGAGCGGCATTCGATATGCGAGACATATACCCTTTGACTAGCTCCATTTCACCGCTTCCGATTCGGCCGCGGCCTTGTTGGTCGCAAAACATTATCATGCTGTCTGAAGCAACCACGCCGGCCAGCACCGCGACACGCAATTTTCATCCATTCGGAAACATCCGTATTGTCATTGATTGTAGTAACAATTAGACGCAAGATCAACCACACCCAATCGTGGGGGTGAAACGTGGAGCTTGATAAGCTCTGGTGAAAGACCATCGTTGAGTCTGCAAGTTAAGACAACATTTAACGGCAGAACACTTCGAACGTAGTTGAGAGCAAAAGAGTTGCCCACTAATAGCAGATCCTTCCCTAAGTCCAATAAAAAAAGCCCCTTACGGGGCTTGAAAAGTGGACAGGGGCGGGCTTGAACCGCCGACACCTGGATTTTCAGTCCAGTGCTCTACCAACTGAGCTACCTGTCCGGGGAAACGGTTTGCGCCGCTGGACTCATAAGTTTAGCACCTGTTTTTGGCTTTGCCAAGGGGCAAGGATGCGATCCCGGTCTCGGGTGCACTTCACTGTGGCACGCCTAAGATGGACGTGCCGTTCGGGCTCCGTTTGCAATAACCTGGTTAGGAATCTTCCTCTTCCTTCTTCGCGGCGGCTTTATCGGTGATTTCTTTTTGCAAGTTGCCGGGCACGATGTCGTAGTGGCTCAACTCCATGGTGTAGCTGCCTTGGCCGCCGGTGATGCTCGAGAGGCTGCGGGCGTAGGTGGTGACCTCG
>JAFGTN010000470.1 GCA_016934075.1 Pirellulales bacterium | reverse complement strand
GGATCGATTTCTATTGCCTGGCGGAGTTGCTCCTTGGCGGTTGCCAGATCGCCAAATTCTTGCGAGAGTCGGGCCAGTTCGATCTTCGGATCCGGTGAATTGGGGCGTCGATTGGCCCAGTTTTCGACCAGCCGCAGGGCCTCTTCGCGATAGCCCTGTTCGGCCAAAAGCACGGCCAGACCGCGGTGGCACTCGACGTGGTCCATGTCGCGGTCGAGACACTGGTTATAGTAGCTCTCGGCCTGTTTATAGTCTTCTGGACGCTTACCGGCAGTGGCCTGGCGGTGGGCGATGGTGGCCAGGTTGTAGTAGCTGTCGGCGTTCTTGGGGTCGCTCATCAGCGCCTGCTGAAACTCGCGGGCAGCGTCTTCGTAACGGCCCTGATCGGAAAATCGCACACCCTGGGCATTATGCCCCCGGGCGGCAAACCCGCTGCAACCGGCCGTCAGCAGGCAAAGGCCCGTCAGAACAAAGAAATAATGAATCGTCTGGATTGACTTGAACACGTCTCGACGCCTCGCGTTGGGGGCAAGGAAAAGGTCAATAAAAAATCGCGCGCGGGAGGATAGCGAAGACGGGCATCCGATGCAATAGCGGTTTGATCCCTGCTAGCATAATAGTGTGGCACGCTCAGAATGGGCGTGCCACACAATATTAAGGTGTTCCGCTACGGAAAACTGAGGTAAACTACACAAGCAAAACGCAATCAATCCACATCAAAAAACTCGCAATAAAACGAAGGTAATCCCATGGAAACCGGCCCCACTCCCGAAAATCCCTATCAACAAGCTCCGGTTGACGCCCAAGTCGTGCATCCCAGCCCACAGCAAGGGTATCGGCAACCCCCTCCGCAAACTCCACCTCCCGGCTTCCCGCCACCGCGACCGCCGCGCCGTCGGCGAAGCGTTTTGGGTGTGTTCTTTACGATCATGCTGATAACGGCACTGGGTATGTCGGTGTTGATCAATATGGCGCTCATCAGCGGCAACATGTTGAGCAGCGACGCCGAGCTGCGCATCAAGGAGCAGTATGTTTCGCATAAGCGGATGGCCGACAATAAGATCGCCATCATCTCGGTCGAGGGCACGATCATCAGCGGCGAAGGTTTTGTCAAGCGGCAGATCGATAAGGCCATGAAGGACGATAGCGTCAAGGCGGTCGTCGTACGTGTTGACTCGCCCGGTGGAACCATCACCGGCAGCGACTACATCTATCACCACCTTTGCCAACTGGCCAAGAAACGCGAGATACCCATCGTGGTGAGCATGGGCGGAATGGCGGCCAGCGGCGGGTACTACGTATCGATGGCCGTGGGCGACACGCCCGACACGATTTTTGCCGAACCCACAACCTGGACCGGTTCGATCGGCGTGGTCATCCCGCACTACGATCTTTCGAAGCTTTTGACTGATTGGGGCATTTCGGAAGACTCCATCGCCAGCCATCGCCTCAAAACCATGGGTTCTTTCGCCAAGCCCATGACCGAGGAGGAACGCAAGATATTCCAGACGCTGGTCGACGACAGCTTCACCCGCTTCAAAGACATCATCAAATCTGGCAGGCCTAAGTTTAAGGAAGATTCTAAAGCACTCGACAAGCTGGCCACCGGCCAGGTCTTCAATGCAGTTCAGGCCGAAAAGGACGGGCTGGTCGATAAGATCGGTTTCGTCGAAGACGCCATCGAGCGGGCCATCGAACTTGCCAACGTCGCGAAAGACAACGTGATGGTGGTCAAGTATAAACGCGAAGCCTCTCTAGCAAGCATAATCATGGGCGGCAACTCGAGCGCCGGACAAATCGATCTCGCGGCAATTTTGGACGCAGCCACTCCGAGAGGTTACTACCTTTGCACCTGGCTGCCGGCAGCGGTTTCGAACCAGTAGGTTGAAGCAATCTTGGTTCTTGCCTGCACAGAACGACCTAAATCTCTTCATTCTCCTATTCGCAGAAGTATAAAAAATGTCATGATTTCCAAACTGATCGAAATAATAACTGGAAAAGATGATTTGGAACGAGTGGCTGCTAAGGAGAACATGGAACTTCTGGATCAATATCTGAAAACAAGAAAGATATTGATTCCGAGAAAGCCTAAACGATTCCTTGACGCAGACAGCTTTACTCAAGATGAGTTGTTGGAGTTAATTGAACAAGAGACAACGGATTTGGCCAACAATGCGTTCGAGCCTTGGATCCTGGATGTCGACGGCAAGATGAGGCTGCCGGCTTTTTCCGGCCAGAAAAAGCTACAGACCTTCTCCGCAGAGATATCGCAAAAACTTGATAAAGTATTCTCACTGGGGTCTGCTGAAGTATTATTAGCAGATATAGCGAAATCACTAGATGTGGATTTTATTGACCTGAATCTCTACAGTCAGAAAAGCTGGGAGATTGCTGTTAGGAATAACGTATAGATCCGATTATTTTTGATCTGGTGTGACGCAAGTCACAAGAGGCATGTGGGAACTGCGATTTTGCACGCGAGCCTTATGCCACTCGCGCGAGTTTTCGGCAAGTAGTTTGGAGGATCACACGAATGCAAATAGTCGATCTCGCCGAACAGCATGAGCACTTGTACTTCCTTTGCCTTGAAGACTGGTCCGATGAGATTAAGGAGGCGGGCGACCATAAGGCGTGCTGGTATCGCAAGTTTGTAGATCGCGGGCTGCACGTGAAACTCGCGCTGGATGACGAGGAAACCGTGGGCGGAATGATACAATATCTGCCCGTCGAACAGTCGACTGTCGAAGGCAAGGACCTCTACCTCGTACTCTGTATCTGGGTGCACGGCTACGAGCAGGGACGTGGCAACTATCAGAAGCAAGGAATGGGCAAGGCAATGCTCCAAGCGGCCGAGGCGGATGCCAAATCCCTGGGTGCTAAGGGCATGGCCGCCTGGGGGCTGTGGCTGCCGTTCTGGATGAGAGCCTCGTGGTTCAAGCGGCAAGGATACCGCAAGGCCGATCGAAATGGATTCGCGGTGCTCATGTGGAAGCCTTTCCAGGACGACGCCGAAAAGCCCAAGTGGATACGAAAACGGAAGACGCCCCGGCGAATCCCCGGCAAGGTTTCTGTGACGGCCTTCAAAAACGGCTGGTGCCCAGCTCAAAACATCACATTCGAGCGGGCCAAACGGGCTTGTGCCGAATTTGGCGACGAGGTACTCTTCCAGCCCATCGATACATCCGACCGCAATGTATTTCTGGAGTGGGGCATTTCCGACGACCTGTATATCGACGGCAAGCTGATAACTAAAGGTCCACCCCCGGCCTACGAAAAAATCAAAAAAGAAATCGGAAAACGGGCTCGACGCTTGTAAGTTTGCCGGGCAGTCATTTCTCACGGAGATAGAATTCAGATGTGGTTGTTTTTGCTCAGCGTTTTCGGCGCGCTTGGGATCTCGGCGCTGTGTTCTTTGATGGAAGCCTCGCTTTTGAGCCTGCGGCCCAGCCAGATCGCGGATATCACCGCGCGGCGTCCTCGCATCGGTGCCATCTGGTCGGGCTTCAAGGACGACATCGAGCGACCCATCGCGGCTATACTCATACTCAATACGGCTGCACACACCATAGGCGCCTCGGTGGCCGGCTCGGAGTTCGACGCGCTATACGGCAACAAGTGGATCTGGGTTTTTTCGCTGGTCTTTACCATGCTCATGTTGCAGTTCACCGAGATCATGCCTAAGAGCGCAGGCGTGCGCTACAACCAACTGGTGGCCGTTTGGATTGCGAGGCCGCTGGAGTGGTTGATCTTTCTGCTTTCGCCCGTGGTGCATTTCGTGCATGGTATTAATCGGCTTTTCGGCGGCGGTAAGCAACAAGTGGAGCCGGGCGCCACGCTCGAGGAGATTACGGCCCTGGCCGGCCTGGCCTGCTTATCCAAGGAGATCAGCCCGCGGCAGGAGCGGATTATCGAGAGTGGCACCCGGCTATCGAGCATGAAGGTTCGCGGAGTGATGCGGCCACGTGTCGAGATCGAGGCCCTGGAAGTAGGCACGCCATCCGAAGAAGTGGCCGAAACGGTCGTCGAGTCGGGCTTCTCGCGCTTGCCCGTCTACAAAGAAAACCTCGACAATATCGTGGGATTTGTTTTTATCAAGGATGTATTGCGAGATCTCTATACCGACGGACTGATTGAACTGAAGAAATTGGTGCGACCGGCCCCCATGGTGCCCGAGACACTGCCGCTGTCTAAACTCCTGCAAAGATTCCACAAGGAACGCACACAGATAGCCATTGTTTTGGACGAACACGGCGGCACGGTGGGGCTGGCGACGATGGAGGATATTGTGGAGGAATTCGTGGGCGAGATCCACGACGAACTCCGCCGCGACGAGCCCGAGATCGTCCGCCGCGATCAAAATAGCTGGCTGGTGAACGGTGCCACCAGTATTCGCGACGCACTCGTCGCCGTCGGTCGAGAGGAACTGCGCGGCGAGATACCCGACGACGTGAACGTGATTAGCGGATTGATGCAAAAGCTGCTGGACCGCATCCCCGACGTGGGCGACAAGTTGAGTTGGAACGGCATCGTGTTGGAAGTCGTGGGGATGGAGAACCAGCGGGTTGATAGGGTTCTGGTAATGTTGGAAGAAGAAAATCCGCCGCAAGCCGGTTCCTAGGTACGATTTCTTTCAAACTAAAAAAAGAGGGCTGCTCAAACAAGCGGTTTAGGTTGAACCATGCACAAGAATCGGGCAAAAAAGGGGGCCTGCATTGCCGTCGGTTTAGTCGTTGTTGCCTTAGTGGTAGTCGCATTCTTTTTACTCTACGACTTCAATGCCCTCCCGGCTGCGGACGGCGAGTCGGCCTTCGCCGGGGATTCTAAGGAATTGAAGGCGACTGAAATCGTCCCGACTCTGGACACACCAATCCCGCAAGGGAAGAACGCCATTTGGTGTGCGTCCTTCCTTTCAGCCTGGAAGACCTTGGAAGACGACATAGCCAAAGAGCCGATTTCTCTGGCGGGTGACCCGCAAATCGTTCGGGCTTTGAACGAAGCAGCCGATCCACGGCCGCACATACCCGCGGAGAGCCTGTACGTTGCGGCAGGTTGGAACAATGAGGGCATAACAGAGCAGATCAAGAGCGATCTGGCAGAGAAGTTCCCGGATAAAGCCCCGCCGGTTTTTCCTGAGATCGCGCTGGACTCATTCGTCGCCTATGGGTATCTCGAAGCGAATGCGAAATTCGCCATCCCCTATTTCCAGAACCGCGAGCCGCTGGAGTTTACCGACACGACTGGCAAGAAGACAAAACTCAACTCCTTTGGTGTTCGGTTCGAGGATGAGTTCGCCTATCGTGAACTCCGTCAGCAGCCGGGCATTCTGTTTGTGGACAGAAAGAAAAATCGTCGACGACCGGATTGCATCGTCGATTTGGATCGCTTTTCACAGCCCAATCAAATAATTCTGGCGCTAATTGATCCCAAGCCCACGCTTGCGGAAACACTGGCTTCTGCTGAGAACAAGATCAAAGAGGCCAAGAAGGAGAAGATCTACGGGCTAGGTTCAAGCGACGTGCTGCTTGTACCCGATATGGTGTGGCAAATTACACATCGGTTTATCGAACTTGAAGGAATAGAATTTACGAATGTGAAGTTGAAAGGGCAACAAATCGACCACGCTCAGCAGGACATCCAATTCTGTCTGGACCGTAGCGGAATTGAGCTAAAGTCGGAAGCGAAGATGTACTGCGAGTCCATGGAGACATTCTACATTTTCAACCGCCCCTTCCTCCTCTACATGAAGAAACGTGATGCGGAAATGCCGTATTTTGTTATGTGGGTCGACAACGCGGAATTGCTCAACAAATGGAACGGCAAATCAATCGAAAAAGATCAACCGCACGAGTAGCATAAGCAAATTAAAAGGATCACGAAATCACGAAAGGGCGAAAACACGAAAAATCAAGTCGATGATATTTCCATCGAACTTTCGTGTTTTCGTCCTTTAGTGATTTCGTGATAATATTCCTTTTCGCCTCGTTTGTTACACAGTACAAAGATGGCGCATTTCAATGGTGGCCAATCGCGATACAAAACATACACTAGTGCTTTGTCAGCCTTAAGGATTGGGGTTGACTGAAATCAGATAATAGTGGAATCTTCCACCAACTCAAGGAGGAGGATTTCAT
>JAFGTN010000469.1 GCA_016934075.1 Pirellulales bacterium | reverse complement strand
AGTATATTGGAAAACGGTATCGCTTCTCACGCACGCTGGAAGTACCGCTTGTTCGACGCTATCAACACGGGCAAAAGCGAGTGGACCGTACAAGGAGTCCGCACCGCTGATCAATGCGAGTTTGGCATGATGCTTTTGTCGCTTTCGCCCACCGAGCAATCATCGCAGTATTACGCAAAGGTGCGCGACCTGCATGCTGAGTTTCACCAAGCGGCGGCGGATGTGCTGGAACTGGCCCTTGCCGGTCGCAAGCAGGAGGCCGAAAAGGCGATCGCGCTGGGCAGCCGCTTCACGCTTGTATCGTCGGAACTGACCATGACGCTATCGGCTTGGAAAGACTCGGTTGGTCAATAGTGGGGAAGTTTATAGTTTTCTGTTTTCAGTTGCCAGTTTTCAGTTATCAGACTTCAGGTTTGGATTCATGCTCCCGCCTCCTGGCAACTGACCACTGATTACTGACTGCTGGCGACCGGCAACTGACAACTGACAACTGGCAACTG
Source organism: Pirellulales bacterium (assembly GCA_016934075.1). Lineage (GTDB taxonomy): Bacteria > Planctomycetota > Planctomycetia > Pirellulales > Thermoguttaceae > JAFGTN01. Next base: position 4,709 of record JAFGTN010000469.1, on the reverse strand, counting down.
ATAACTTATCCACCATTCGCCTTGCACTTTTCCACCAACCAATCGGCCACAGTGTCCATACCTTGATCGTGCAACGCCGAAACCTGGAATATCTCGGCTTCGGGTGCCAGTCGTCGCATGTCGCCGACCACCCGCTCGACATTGAAATTGCTTTGTGCGAGGAAATCGGTTTTGGTGATCACCAAGGCGTGGGAGCGTTGGAAGATGGCCGGATATTTAGCGATTTTATCGTCGCCTTCGCTTACGCTGAGAATTACGATTCGCAGATTCTCGCCCAGGTCGAATCCGGCCGTGCAAACCAGGTTGCCCACGTTTTCGATCACCAGCAGTTCGATCTTGTCCAACTCCAGGCCGTCCATGGCCGCTGTTACCATGGTGGCATCGAGGTGGCAGGCGCCGTCGGTGTTGATCTGAACGACCGGTACGCCTTGTTTTTCTATTCGCTCGGCGTCTATGGAACTGGCTATGTCGCCCTCGATAACCGCCGGGGCCACGCGGCCGTCGAGCGATCGGAAAAGCGATTCGAGGAAAGTTGTCTTTCCACAGCCCGGCGAGCCGACGATATTTACAGCAAAGGCGCCGTTTTCTTTAAATCGAGCCCGATTTTCCTCGGCAAGCTGGTCGTTAGCTCGTAGAATCTTTTTAGCAGCCACAATTTTCATATTATTATTACTCCTCCTCGAGTTCTATACTATCGAGCATTAAATCCTGCCCGCCGGCCATAATTACGTTTAGACCGCCACAGACGGGGCATGACGCGACCAGTTCTTCTATTTCCGTTTCAGCTTTGCAATCCTCGCAGCGGCAGACGGCCCGGGGCTCCTCTATCGAAAGTTCCGCGCCTTCCAAGGGCGTGTCGGGACTTAATAGTTCGAAAGCGAAACGGACCGAATCGACATTCACACCAGATAGACGTCCGATTACAAGGTCCAGCCGCACGACCCGCCCGCGCTGTCCCGACTGCTGTACTTCTTTCTGTACCTGCGAGATCAATGTTTCGACTATCGACAATTCATGCAAGGTCGTTGCTCGTTGGTTTTCAGTTTTCAGTTTCCAGTTTCCAGTTTTCAGTTATGAACTATATCCCTCCGTCTTCTGACGACTGATAACTGAAAACTGACTACTCTTGTCTCAACGCCGCCAAAACCTCCTCCACTGCTTTTGGGATGGCCGCTTCCACGGCCGGGGTGCACTGTTCGCTGAATGTCAGCACGTCGTCCGCTTCGATGCCGATCAACAAAATGTCCTCATTCCGCGGCAGGTGAGCACCATTTTTGCGTCCCAATTCCAAGGCCATCGTCAGCGTCAGGTCATGGGCCGAGTTGCTTTTCTGCGTGGGAATATCGTCTGGCCGAAGCAGTTGGATTGTGCCCGGCGGCGCGTCGGTACAAATCGCGTCGACTACAATTGCCCTATCGAAACCGATCAAGCGTTCCATCAGCCGCAATCCGCCCCAATAGTCCTCGGTAACCTCCACGTCGGTCGGAATTCCCCGCAGCTCATCCCCATCTCGATCATTTCCATTACGATCGGCCAACAGATCCCGAATTTCGGCCGCCACGCGCAGCCCCACGCTATCATCCGAAACAATCGGGTTGCCCAATCCAATCACCAGTGTCTTCATTACCTTGCCGTGTCTCTTCAGTGTCCGTGTTGTGCAGTCGCAATACCTCTATTGTCGTCGGTCACGGCGTTTTGTCCACGCGGTAGATTGTGGTGGGGGGCGAATAGACTGAAAGTACTGACTAGAACGCAAGCGAGTGAATGATAGCTTTTTCCGGGGTTCTCAGCGCTCGCTTATGTTTCGAGTTTAGTATTTAAGCAAGCCAAGCGCATCCTCCATAGCACCAATTTCAGCAAATACAGCTCCACGCGCATCTTCTGTATCGTCGTCTGTGTTCTCGGCTGCCATCATCCAATGCCGGGCGAGAATTGCTTGTTCAACATAATCAACTTTTCCGGCAGGCTGCTTCAGGCAATTTCCGGCAAGACCGCTTTTGCTACTCTCAGCGATTGCCACATCCTGACTGGCGGAGTTGGCCGAAATGGCGGGCGCCTCGGTTGAGGTCAGGGCGGTTTGTGGTGTGGCCAAATTCTCCGTTCGACCTTGGCGATAGTGGCTAGAAAAAATCCCCAGGTCGCCCAGATCGACAGTTCCCGATCCATCAAAGTCAGCAGCATAAGCATACCGGCTATCTGTAGTCACACCCGGCTGCTCCCCATAAACCGAAGAAAAGAAAGCCAGGTCGCCCAGTCCAACCTGCCCGTCATTGTCCAGGTCGCAAATCAAATCCGACGCGACAGCCGCGGTCGTGGAAGAGTCATTCGTTTGCGTTTGCTTATAATTCGTCGCCAATATGCCCAGGTCAGACACATCCACAAAGCCATCGCCGGTAAAATCACTTCCGCCACAATCGGCACCACTCCCGGCACCGTAATACGTCACAAGAATACCCAGGTCGGACACATCCACAACTCCGTCGCCATTGGCATCGCCGGGAACCTGTTGCGCCGAAACCGACGTTGCCTGCCAGTTGGTCGCCAAAAGCGTGGCATCTATGTCATTCACTTGCCCATCATCGTTGAAATCGCCTTGTAACCAGGTGGCACCAGATTGCGTCAGCCAATTGGCGGCCAGAATAGCGGCGTCGGCGTCGTTGACAGTGCCGTCCATATTAGCATCGCCGATAATACCGGTGTACTCATAGGCGCCGATCTCGACAATCCCATTCTGAATCCGTCGCGCGCCGGCAATATCGGTTTCCAGCGGATTGCCATCGGCATCCACGGCCAGATCGTTGCTGCCCGCGTTGATGGCCGGGCTATCGCCAAGGAGTTCATATCCCCATAGCCCGTTGGCAAATTGAATCCAATTTCCCAAGCACGGATCGATCGGACTCGATGCAGAACCTACCAGGTTGCCATCGACACCGTCGATCAGGGGTTGGCTAGTTCCGTTGCCGATGAGGTTATGGGAACCGACCAGTGTACCATTGTCGATGAAAATATCCGGGCCACTTGAAGCGGAGTTGACAGCCACGACCGTATTGTTCAACGTGGCTGCTGTAAAAACATCGCCTCTATAAAAAATCCCACCGCCGTCGTTGCCTGCTGCGTTACCTGAGAGTGTGCAGTTGGTCAGCGTGATTACTGATAAAAAATCACAGCTATGAAAAAGTCCGCCGCCGTCGTTGCTTGCTGAATTACCCGAGAGTGTGCAGTTGGTGACGGTCAGTGTGGCTGTGCTGGAGTAGGCCTTGTTATAAAAACCACCGCCATACCTTGCAGAGTTGCCCGAGAGTGTGGAGTTCGTTAACGTAGCCGTGCCGTTGTAGCCATCGTTAAAAATCCCACCTCCGTCGCCATATTCTGTCGAGTTGTCCAAGAGCGTGGAGTTAGTAACGGTCAATGTTGCTGTGCCGTTGTTGCCATTGTTATAAATTCCGCCACCGCAGACGCTAGCAAAGTTCCCCGAAAGCGTACAGTTGGTGAGTGTTAGTTTACCGATGTTGAAAATCCCGCCGCCGTAGCCTGACAAGTTATCTAATAGTGTGGAGTTGGTTAACGTCAGTGTGCCCTCGTTAAAAATCCCACCGCCGTCGCTTGCCCTGTTCTCCGAGAGCATGGAGTTGGTCAGCGTGAGTGTACCCTCGTTATTAATCCCGCCGCCTTGGTCTGCCAATCCACCAGAAATCGTTAAATGTGAGATCAGGCTGTTGCCGGTGACATGAAAAACGGAGCTCTGATCTTGTCCGTCAATGGAAAGGTATCGCGTCCCAAGGCCGACAATCTGGACATTCGATGCATCTAGTGCTCCCAACTCGAGACGGATCGTCTGATTGAATAGATTGACATCAAACTGCACTTGAGAAGTTGAAGCATCCGCAAGTGCTTCTCGCAGGCTGATATCGCCGGGTGAGAGGTCGCCGTCGTCTTCGTCATCGATCGTGGTAACAAGCACGCTCTGAGGCGAAACTACCGACAATAGCACTTCGGTTGTGTTCGATTCGAGAGAGCCGTTGACTGCTTTGTAAGAAAACGAATCGGTACCCCAGAACGTCGGCTCGGGCGTATAGGTCAAGGTTCCATCGGGGTTGGACACCAAGTCACCGTGCTCCGGATCGGTGATTATGATTGCCGCCAGAGGGCTTCCATTATTGCAAACGTCGTTAGCCAGGATATCGGATGAGTGGAAGACAAGTGAATCGGCTTTATTCCATTGTAAGGCGTCAGGATAAGCGATCGGTACGCCGTCAGGTTGATATTCAACCGCGCCGATATCGACGGTACCGAACATTCTGGAAAAGAAGTTACGTTGGTCTTCTAAAAGTGTATTGCCCCGGGAATCTACCGCAAGTAGATCGCTTCCCGCGTCAATAAGCGGGCTTCCAGGCAGTGGAACATGGGTATGTGTAGGGCCGCCGTTGTCCTGCAACGGCCCAAGCATAGGATCAATAGGATTGGCATCCGTGCCGACAATATTACCATCGACACCGTTGATTAGGTTTTGTCCGGTTCCGTTGCCGATCAGGTTATAAGAACCGGCCAGTGCACTATTGTCGATGAAAATATCTGGGCCACTTGAAGCGGAGTTGCCGGCCACGACCGTATTATTCAACGTGGCTGCTGTAAAAACAGCACCTCTATAAAAAATCCCACCGCCGTCGTTGCCTGCCGAGTTCCCCGAGAGTGTGCAGTTGGTCAGCGTT
>JAFGTN010000468.1 GCA_016934075.1 Pirellulales bacterium | reverse complement strand
GTTTCGACCCGCCGGGTTCGATGATGGCCGCGACACCGGCCGCCGCCGCCCGTTCGATGGAGTCGGGGAAGGGGAAGAAGGCATCGGAGGCCAACACCGAGCCCTTGGCCCGGTCGCCGGCCTTGTTGATGGAGATTTCGACCGAATCCACACGGCTCATCTGACCGGCGCCGGCGCCCAGCAGCATTTTATCCTTGCAGAGCACGATGGCGTTGGATTTCACGTAGCGGACGATGCGCCAGGCGAAACGCAGGTCGGCCATCTGTTCGTCGCTGGGTTTGACCTTCGTAACCACTTTCCAGTCTGCTTCGAGATCGGCCTCGACGTCGGCCTGCTGCATCAGTACTCCACCGCTGATGCAGCGGTAGGTCCATTCTTCTTCCCCTCCGGTCAAGTCGCCGACCTTCATCAGCCGCACGTTCGACTTCCACTTGGGCTTGGTGGTAAGGATCTCCAGCGCTTCAACCGAGAAGTCGGGCGCTGCGATGGCTTCGACGAAGAGGCCGGGCTTGGAAAGCAGTTCGGCCGTGGCGGCGTCAACTTCTCGGTTCATGCCCAATACCGAACCGAAGGCCGAGAGCGGGTCGCCGGCCATGCCTTTTTCGCAGGCCTCGGCAAGTGTCTCGGCTGTTGCCGCACCACAGGGATTGTTATGCTTGATGACCGATACGGCCGGATCGTCGAATCCGCGGGCAATACTCAGGGCCGAATCAAGGTCCAACAGGTTGTTGTAGGAAAGCTCCTTGCCGTTGAGCTGCATGGCCGACACGATATCGGCACCACGTCTGCCGGCTCTTGCATACAAGGCCGCCTGCTGGTGAGGATTTTCGCCGTAACGCAATACGTTTCTTCGATGCAAGGCAACGTTCAACGTGCCCGGGAAAGAACCCTCGGCCCGCTGGCCGGCGAAATAGGCGGCTATGGCTTGATCGTAATTGGCCGTATGAGCAAACGCCTCACCGGCCAGCTTCGTGCGCAGATCCAGGTCGGTCGAACCGTTTTTCGTAATTTGCTCGAGGATCTCGCCGTACTGCTCGGTGTTGGTGGCTATGGTCACGAAGGCATGATTCTTGGCCGCAGCGCGGACCAGTGACGGGCCGCCGATGTCGATTTTTTCGATGGCCTCGGCCATGGTTACGCCCTCGCGGGCAACGGTGGCTTCGAAGGGGTAAAGATTAACGACGACCAATTCGAAGGAAACGATATCATATTCGTCGATACCTTCCATATCGTCGGGATTGTCGTGGCGGCAGAGAATCCCGCCGAAAACCTTGGGATGCAGCGTCTTCAGCCGGCCGTCCATCATCTCGGGAAAGCCCGTGTAGTTGGAGATATCGCGAACCGCGATGCCCTCGCTCTCGAGATGTTTCCGCGTGCCGCCCGTGCTATAGATCTCGACGCCCGCGGCAACCAGCCCTTGGGCGAAGTTGGCCAAACCGAGCTTATCACTGACACTGATTAATGCCCGTTTAATTGGTGGCGACTGCATGGCAACTCCCTTTATTTTGTGACCGTTAATTGGACTTTTGCAAAATTGCGAATCAAGGGCACTTAGATATAAATTGGCGGCGCAGCCGGCAAATTATATCTTAACGCCGCTGAGATGTTAACTTGTTATTTGTCAATGAATTAGTGTCCATCAAGACAATGTGAAAGAAACCTTCGCTTCGCAAAGCTTTCTTTCACATGGTGCCCTTGACTCGCAATTTTGCAAAAGTCCAGCGTTAACCAAGAATTACACTATTTCGCCAGCCAAGCTATGCGTTTTTGGCTCAATCGTCAAGGGCCCGGTGGAACTGCCCCCCACGGGGGTGTAAAATGGCCGACGAGCAGTGGGATTTGAGCTATGGGCCGTGGGCTCATAACGGGTAGCCCCGATAGTTTGCCCTATTACGGAACATAAGAAATGACATCTCGAACCGAACTAGTACGCCAGGCAATTAAGTTTCAATCACCCGAGCGAATTCCCGTGGTCTATTGGAACTGCGACCAGACCGACGGCGATGTGATGCTTTATCACCTGGGCATTAACCGCACTGACAACGACGCCACGGTGAATGAATGGGGATACCGGCTGGAGACGCTCGACGACGGTACGATGGGCCACCCCACATCGGCACATCTTCCCGATTGGACGGCCGTCGACGACTTCTCGCCGCCCGACCTGGCCGAAGAAGAACGCATGGCCGCGGCGCCGGCGTTTTTCGACGAATGTGAAGACCGCTATCGCCTGGCCAGCTACGATTTGAGCGGTTTCACCGTGTTCACGCTGCTGCGGGGATACGAAAACAGCATGACCGATTTCCTCATTGAGCCGGAGCGCTCAGGTCGGCTGATGGACATGATCTGCGATTTCGAATGCGCGCAGATGGACATAGCCGCCCGCCACGGTTTCCACGGCATCCACTTCGCCGACGACTGGGGCACGCAAAGCGGGCTGATGATCTCGCCCGGCCTGTGGCGCGAGTTGTTCAAACCCCGCTACAAAAAACAATTCGCACACGCGCACAGCCTGGGCCTGGACGTCTGGTTCCACTGCTGCGGCAACTTCATCGAGATTGTCGAGGACTTCAACGAGATCGGCGTCGACGTCTTGAACATCTCGCAGCCCAACGTGATGGACATCGACGAAGTGGGCCGGCGACTCAAGGGCAAACAGGCATTCATGATGCCCATCAGCTACCAGACCGTCTCCATCCAAGGCAGCGTGGAAGAGATCCACGCCGAAGCCGAGCGGTTGTTCCGGCTATTGGCCACGCCCCAGGGCGGGTTTATCGGCTACGTGGAGGAATACAGTTCGATGGGCATGTCGCAGGAGAATTATCGGGCGTGTGGTGAGGCGTGGGCGCGGTTGTCTTGCGGGTAGGGGGATGTCGAATTAGGAAGCCGGAATGAAGAATCAATTAGGAATTAGGAATGTCTAAATGAAAGAAACCTCACGCAAAGACGCCAAGACGCAAAGGGATATTGATATTGTCTGAAAATCCTTACCGGCCTCCACTTGGCGACGGCAAAGAAGATGTCGCGTCGCAGAAGAAAGCCAATCACCCGACCTACGACACCCGCTGGCAGGCGACGCGGGCGGGATTCCGGCGGGGAGCCGTATTAGGCATGACAACGATTGCCATCATTATTGGCTTCATCCAGGGAAGCTTTGTCCTTGGGATTCTTTTTGGTTGGATACCACGCAAAGCCTATCCAGAGAGTTGGATGACAATATGCCTTCAATCCATAATTGGGATTATTGTCACAGGTTTAATAGTCGGCGCAATTCCCGGCGGAATAATAATGGGCGTAATTGAAACGGTCCGCTTCCGTAAATCAAAGTAAGCCACTCTGCCCCGCCGGGTCGCGACCCGGCCTACGTTCCTGGCATACTCCATCCCTGATTCTTCCTTCCTTTGCGTCTTTGCGTGCATATTTTTGGTGCAGCTCACTCACCACCTTCGGAAATTCTGAATTCCCTCATTTCTAATTCTTTCCTCATTCGACATTCCTCCCCCTCCCCCACAGCTACTACCAAATTTCCCATCGCATCCGTTCGCCTGTCATGCTACAATGGGAAGTTCGCCTACCACTGCTTGGGGCTTGCCCTGGCTTGGGCATTTCAGGGCTGCCACTATCACTGCCGCTACACCACGCTGTACACACATGTCCACACTGTCTGCATCCACATCGACGTCGACCACACGTCGCACCGACATCCGCAACATCGCCATTATCGCCCACGTCGACCACGGCAAGACGACGCTGGT
>JAFGTN010000006.1 GCA_016934075.1 Pirellulales bacterium | reverse complement strand
CAACCTCGACAAGGTCGACGCCAAAAAAGCCGGCAAAGCCAAGCCTCGCAACCTGGGTAGCGTCACTCCCATTCCGGGCGTTCGCTGGGTGAACATGCACGGTCCCGATATCGACGGCTTGGACGTCGCCGAGTTGACCCGAATCGAATTGAATTCCAGGCGACTCATCTGGAAAAACGTGGAAAAGATCCGAAATACTCCCGGTTACGGAGAAGTATACCTGATGGAGACGGCCCCGCAGTTGGGAGTGCGTATTACGCGGGTACTCGACGGAGAGCATACGCTGAAGATGAGCGACGTGAAAGCCGGAACGCGCTTTGACGACGTGGTGGCAGTGGGTGGTGCATGGCACGCCGATCACCAGGAGTGGCAAATCCCTTACGGCGCATTGCTGCCCAAAAACGTGGAAAATGTTTTAGCGTCCGGGCGATGTATCTCGGCGGAGCGGCACATGTCGGATCTGATACGCGTGATTCCCATTTGTTTTATCACCGGGCATGCCGCCGGCGCGGCCGCGGCCGTGGCCGCCAAAGACGGTTGCGCGGTACGCGACGTGGAAATACCCAAGCTGCAGAAACTACTGCGGCAACAAGAGGCCTACTTGGGATGAGCGGCACGACGCAAGAACACCGCCCGGCAAATTCGGGAAGCCGGCGGCGCGTCAAGCTCACGCGCCGCTTAAGAACAGTGGTGCGTTGTTGCATCTTTGCGGCGGCCGTCGCTCTTCTTTTGCCGCTGCTGCCATGGCCTTGGTCGACCATGGTCGTGCCGGCCTGCAGCTCGTTTGTTATGCTGGCGACGGTGATCGCGACACGGTCGCTGGGAGCGGCCGCCATGGTAGGTTTGCCGATATTGCTGATCGTTATAGTGCGACGACGGTGGTTCTGCCGCTGGATGTGTCCTGTGGGATTGATGACCGAAGCCGCCGGCCGTGTATCGCCCCTTTCGCACAAAAGGTGCCGGCATGTACCGCCCCTCGGCAAGGCCGTCGTGCTGATGTCGATTATAGCGGCCTGTTTCGGATATCCCCTGTTGCTGTGGCTCGATCCGTTGGCGATTTTCAGCGGGCTGTTCGGCTGGGGACATGACGCGACCGCGGGGGCCGCCAAGATTTCTGCCACAATTTTCACGGGCATAATGGTACTGTCGATCTTGGTGCCAGGCGCGTGGTGCCTGAAACTCTGCCCACTGGGTGCTACGCAAGAATTCATATCCAGGCCGCTCAGGATGTTGTCGCGTCGTTGGAAAGCGATGAGAAACCCCGGCGATTCTAAAATAATTGTTCATGCGGAAAGCCAAACCAGCGCGCAAATTCCCCGCCGTTCGATACTGACGATGATCGCCGGATCCGCATGCGCCGGGCTGGGAGGAACCCTGGGCTGGGAGGGGCGACTTGCGGCCGAGAACCAGAATGCATCGGCGCTTCGTCCGCCCGGTGCCGTGCCCTCCTGGCAGTTTCCACAACTCTGCCTTCGTTGCGGCAATTGCGCCCGGGCATGCCCGAGTGAAATCATACGTACCGACCGGCAACCAGGCAACTTGCTCGAATGGTTGACGCCGGTGGTTGTTTTCGAGACGGATTATTGTCGCGAAGATTGCATCGATTGCATGCGGGTATGTCCATCCGGTGCCATTGTGCAAAGCGATATTGCGGAAAAGCAGGCTGCGGTGATTGGTCTGGCCCACATCAACATGGATCGCTGCATCATGTATATGGGTCCCGAATGCAGAACCATGTGCATGAATTCTTGTCCCTATGAGGCTATTCAAATGCACGAGTGGACTTTCGAAGACGACCGGCGTTATCCGATAATCGAAGCCGAAAAATGTCCCGGCTGCGGGGCCTGCGTGCTAGCATGCACGCCTATGAACGCCATCGAGGTTCGCCCATTGATTCACGATAAAGCAAGCGACACACAAAAACCATCTTCGCAGGAGTAATTCAGGTCGTTTTCGGTAACTACAAGAGCTAGAACGCGTATTGGAAGTGTTCCACTGCCGCAGATCTATTCTCCCGGCCCTACAAGTTCGACCGGCAAAATGGTGTGGTTGTTTTCGATCTTTTTACCGGAGATTATTCGTTCCAGAATTTCGGCAACCATGGTTAAGGTCTTACTGCTGGAATGTATCGGGCGAACTCGCGGCAGTCCCGACGTGGCGGGAAAGTATTTTTCGTTACAGTCTGTGATGATATCCAGATCTTCGGGAACACGCATCGACCGCGAGCGCGCGACCTCAACTGCCGTTTCGGCAAACATCGGAGACCGGCAAATCAGTCCCGTCGGTCTGTCGTCAAGAGAAAGAATATGAGCCAGTTCGGCTTTGATTATTTTGGGAACTTCGGGTGTAGAATGCGTTGACAGTACGCCGTAGCTCAGGTTGGCGTCGGCCAAGGCCTGGTTTACCCCGCTGGCCAGTAAGTTGTCGCCCGGCAGCCAATGATCCCTCATCAACAGCGCGATGCGGTGATGGCCACGATCGATCAAGTATTTCGCTTCCAATCTTCCCATTTCAAACTGATTCTGGTCGACTGAGGGTATATTCGTGATATTGGGATAGAGTGAACCGAACGAAACCGCCGGAATCCGCTGCTCGCGCACCAACTCCTGTGCTATCTCCTGCACTTCTCGTGGGCAGCTTAAAAGGATTATTCCCGCCAACGATCCTTTGCTTGAATGTTGCTTGAAAATCTGCCGCAACATTTCCGCCGGATTGTGTTGCGGAATGACGTTAGACTGAACCTGATAGCCGGGCAGCACGGTGTGAAGTCCATGTAAACAGTCGCCGACAACGTAGGTCCACTGCCTTTCATCCTTAAGAAGACCTTTGATGACGTGAACCACGCGCAATCTCGGAGGCGAAGTACTTGGCTGGAATGCCGGACCGATGAAAGTACCACGGCGCCGGTGCCTGGTAAGTAGACGCTGCCCGGCAAGAACATTCATGGCACGATTCGCCATCACTCGACTGACACCGAGCATCCGGCTGGCTTCGGCGGCCGTAAGATAATGATCACCTTCGCACAATGAACGGCTGTGGATGTCTTTGCGAAGCGTTTCCGCAAGCTTTTCGATTCTCGTTACGTTTTCTTTTGTCTGTAGATCCTTCATGGCGTTCTTTGTATTAAAGGTGATTAACCGACGAGCCAATCACCGAGGTGCTACCTATAAAAGCAACACAAAGGCGTGGAAGGCACATCACTGGACTACCTGTGCTAGCGGACCACTTACCAAGGTTTCATAAGTGAATGCGGGCTGGAAGATGAAACAGAATTACTATAACAGCTGTGATGGATACAAACAACCCCCCAGGTTTATGGTGAAAATGATAATCTGAATCGCTATAAAACGGTTTAATACGCGTATATCATTTTGAATATGCGCACGCATTTCCCATCAAGTAGCGTGTGTTCCGGAAGGAAAAATATGCGGTGGAGCTCAGAGTCAAATAATAATTAGCATTAAATTAAACATAAGATGCTCAATTGACATACAACCTCCCTCCTCATCGCTCTTGCCCCATGCCGCGCGCGTGCCTATACTACTTGCCCGTTTTTATATCTGCGAACATGTCGGCCAATTTCGGCAAGGAGGCTGAAGCATGGCGATTCGATTATTTTCGGCATTGATTCTGGTTACCGGCATTGTGATTCTGCCGGCCATCAACGCGTATGGTCAGGACGATCAACTCAATTGGCGGAGTACGTCGGAGCAGTCGAAGGATATGCCGGCGAAGGACACTGACGCGGACCGTTCCCAGCAAGATATAACCCCGAAAGGCTTTGGTCCACGCGAGTTCACTCCTGACGGCGTCGTGCGGCAGACATCGGCGTTGGGCAAGGTGGGTGGCAACACGGCCTTGGCCTCGGCGGCCGTGGCAAAAACTTCTTCCACCTCCGCACCGACTTTGAATTTGCCTCGCGAGCATGGTCAAATATGGCGTGAATATGACATCAGCCCTTATACGTTGCGGGTTACATCGACAAAACGTCCGGAACAGGCCGTGGTGGATTGGATTTTGCGAGAGACGGGCTACGAGGCCTGGCACTCGCAGCCGTTGGGGATATTGAGCGCCACACCGCGGGTGTTGCGGGTTTACCACACGCCGGAAATGCAGGCCCTGGTGGGCACCATCGTCGACCGTTTTACGGCCAGCGAAGCGGCAACGCAAGCGTTTGGCGTGCGGGTGATTACGGTGGATCATCCCAACTGGCGTACCAAGGTTCATCGTTATCTTCATCCGGTAAGCGTGCAAACGCCTGGTGTACTGGCTTGGATAGTGCAGAAGGAAGACGCTTCGGCGATTCTAGCCGATTTGAGACAGCGTAGCGATTTTCGCGAGCACAGCTCTCCGCATCTGTTGGTAAACAACGGGCAGTCCACTGTCGTCTCGACCACGCAGGCACATACATTCGTTCGCGACGTGACGCTACGCCCGCAAGTTTTTCCCGGCTTCGAGCAATACACGGGGCAATTCGACGAAGGTTTTTCGTTCGAGTTCAGCCCCTTGCTCTCCATCGACGGGCGTACGATCGACGCAACGTTGAAATGCTCGATCAACCAACTCGAAAAGATGGTGCCGATAATGATCGATGCACCCACACAGCAGTCGCCTCGCCAGCGAGTAAAAGTCGAAGTTCCGCAGACAACCCACTTCCGTTTCCATGAGCGCTTCCGCTGGCCGATCGACCGGGTATTGTTGATAAGTATGGGGATGGTCGCTCTGCCGGCGTCGAAGGATAAGACGCTTGTTCCGGGTGTGCCCCTGCCGTTCGGCAACACACCTGCTCGGGCAGACGTTTTGGTGTTCATAGAGAGTCGCGGTCAGGTAGGTGTTGCCGGCGAACCCAACCGGGCCGGCCAGCCACCGCAGACGGCCCATCGAGAAAGTAGATCATACTCGGGAAGATATTAAGATTTACGTAATCGATACGCACACGCGATTCACCCCAGAATCGCCAGGGTACCTCGGCGCACGACGGTTGGAATATTAAAATTGCTAATTCGATGGTCGCCGTTTCGGGGCGTCTTTTTCAACGTGATAAATGGTATTTGCAGATGATTTCCAGCCAGGATAGCTCTGATAAACGCAGGATAGTGATAACCGGGATCGGTGCTATATGCCCCTTGGGCAGCACTTCCGAAACAATTTGGGAAGCTTTGTCTACCCATAAGAGTGGTGTCGGTCCACTCACATCTATGCCGCAGGATAGTTTTCCCATCAAAGTTGCCGCCGAGGCCGAGCAGTTTTTGGGCAAGATTGACGATTTCGGTCCGTTGGAAAAGGACCAAAAGAAAGCCATCCGTAAGGGGCTGAAGGTGATGTGCCGCGAGTGCCAGATGGGCGTTGCCGCGGCCCAATTGGCTTTGACCGATTCGGGTATCATGTCGACCGATTTCGATCCGACGCGCGTGGGTATCAGCTACGGTTCGGATTACATGCTTTCGTTGCCAGACGAGTTCGTCGAAGGCGTGGCGAAGTGTATCGGCGAGGACGGAAAATTCGTGTTCGAGCGTTGGGCCACCGAGGGCATGCCGCAGATGTCGCCGCTTTGGTTGTTGAAATACCTGCCTAACATGCCGGGCTCGCACCTGGCGATTTATAACGACCTGCAAGGCCCCAACAACTCGGTCACGTTGCGAGAGGCTTCGGCCAATTATTGTATCGGCGAGGCCGTAAACGTAATGCGGCGAGACCGAGCAGATGTGATGTTGGTCGGTGCGACGGGCACGCGACTGCACCCCATGAAGACGATCCATTGCGTTCAACAAGATGAGTTGGCGACCGAAGTCGACGATCCGGCCAAGGCCAGCCGACCGTTCGACCGCGATCGGACGGGTATGGTCTTGGGTGAAGGTTCCGGCGCGATTGTGCTGGAGGAACTCGAAGCTGCCCAGGCGCGCGGGGCCAGGATTCTCGGTGAGATCGTTTCCACGGCATCCAGCAGCGCCATCGAGCCGGGCATGATCGCCCGTCGCGACATAGCGATTGCAAACGTTCTGCGCGGCGCATTGAAGCATGCCGAAATGTCGCCCGACGGCATCGGACATGTTCACGCCCACGGCTTGAGCACGCGCAGCAGCGACGCCGACGAAGCCCGCGCCATCGACGGCGTGTTCGGCGAGCGGGCCGATGCGGTTCCGGTTGTGGCGGCCAAGAGCTACTTCGGCAACTTGGGAGCCGGTAGCGGCATGGTCGAGTTGATCACCAGCCTCTTGTCGCAAGAAAACGGCCGCTTGTTTCCCGTGCTAAACTACGACACGCCCGATCCCGAATGCCCCGTAAACGCGGTCACCGACGACAGCATGACACCGGGCGACACATTCATCAACGTCAGCGTCTCACCGCAAGGACAGGCATCGGCAACGTTGGTGGCTCGGGTTTAAGTAGGTCCGGCCTGATTACCGGCCTTATTCGGTTTCGACCAGATCACGCGCGTGCAGTATGCGTTGCCTCCGGCCACGGTGATCCAGGTTTCGTTTTCGTCGATGGTAGTAGCATCGAAATTCCCCAGTGATGCCTTGCCTTTGAGACCTACGGCAACGCGCTCGGTGGAGCGGATCACGTGCAACTTTTCGGGATCGACCCGGGCGATGAATAGCGGCGCGCGGTGGCGGAAGATGTGGTCGTTGCCGGCGCCACGACGAGTGTAGACCAAAAATAATCCGTCGCTGTGAGTAACCCATTTCTGCTGGGTGTTGTAGCTACCCAGGTCCTTGCCGTCGTCGAACGTCCAGGCCTTGATGGGGCCGAAATTCAAGCCGTCGTCGCTGGTGGACACGTACCCTTTTTTGGTTCTTCCGCAGAATCTGTGGATTGGCTCTGACAAGTGGTGTTATAAATTTATAAATATCATGGAGTTATGGCTCTGCAAATGCCGCTGCTATGTAGACGCTGCTAATCTAAGTACGGGCTCCAAGAGACTTCATTTCACCCATGGATTCTGCGGAGTAGCCAACTGTTTCTTTTCGACGTGGTCCAGTCGCAATTCGACCGGAACAACAAGTCTGTTGCGATCCAGCCGGTGAGCATTCGAGATTTTATCAGGAGCGGCAGCCATGAAATAATTTATAACCGATATGAACTGAATATCAATACTTAATTCTAAGTGGTTCATATACAATAGCATTACCCAAATAAGTAGGGTATCAGGTATGTTGATGATAGGGTCTTGTTGCATGTATACTTACAATTGTCTCAGAACAATATCTTTACGATCTGTCTTCAAAGGAGTAGCTATCATGTTGTTTTATTCAAAGTTAGTTTCGTTTCAAAAAGTTTTAGTGCTGGGTTTATGTTTTTATCTGATGTTGGCTTCGATTTCGCGGGGAGCACAGAGCGTTGACATTCGCGAGTTGGGCGCCAAAGGCGACGGCGTGACGATGTGCACAAAGGCCATTCAAGAGGCAATCGATCGATGTGCCGAAACCGGCGGCGGGACGGTACGGCTGCCATCGGGTACCTGGCTTTGCGGCACTCTATATATGAAGAACAACGTTACGCTTTGGCTGGACGGCGGGTGTGTGCTGTTGGGCAGCAAGGAGCTGGCCGACTATCCCAAGAACATTCCCGCCACGAGATCCTGGACGGATCGCTACGTAAACCGCAGTCTCATCGCCGGCGAGGGGCTCAAGAACATCGCAATTCGCGGACGCGGAACCATCGACGGGAATGGCTCGGCGTTTCCCATGAAGGAATATCTCATCCGTCCCTACATCATCCGGCTGGTGAAGTGCCGGGACGTTCTCGTCGAAGGTATCCGTTTGCAGAGTTCGCCCATGTGGATGCAACATTATCTGGCCTGCGATCGACTTACGTTGCGAGGTTTAACGGTCTTCAATCACGTTGCTTGCAACAACGACGGGATCGATGTCGACGGCTGTAGTGACGTGTGTATTTCGGATTGCTTCATAGATTCCGACGACGACGCCATTACACTCAAGAGCACGTTGGGACGGCCCTGCGAAAACGTGGCGATCACCAACTGTGTGGCCAGCAGTCATTGCAATGCCATCAAGATGGGTACGGAATCGCACGGTGGTTTCAAGAATATCACCATCTCGAACTGCGCGGTCTGCTCGCCCCGTTATTCGAAATGCAAGTACGGGACTCAGCGCGGCCTGGCCGGCATCGCTCTGGAGATCGTCGACGGTGGACATCTCGACCGCGTCGCCATCGACAACATCGCAATCCGAGGTGTGGGCGTTCCCATCTTTTTGCGGTTGGGTAACCGGGCACGAATTTTTACCGATGGAATTCCCAAGCCCGACGTGGGCACTTTCCGGAACGTGAGCATAAACAACATCGTAGCCACCGATGTGGACAAAATCGGTTGCGCCATTTGCGGAATACCGGGGCACCGGATCGAGAATGTATCTTTGAGTAACATTCAAATCACATTCGAAGGTGGCGGAAATGTGGAGCAAACGCGACGAAATATCCCAGAGAACGAGGAAAAATACCCGGAGAGTAAAATGTTTGGCCCCTTGCCGGCCTACGGATTTTACTGCAGGCATGTGAAGGGGATTACGATGTCGAATATCCGTTTGCGAACCACAAAACCAGATCAGAGACACGCTCTGGTCTGCGACGATGTACAGAACGCAGGTATCGCCGGGCTGGACGCTCAGTTTGCACCCGGGGCGGAGGCTGTGATCGGTCTCAAACAGGTGCAAGATGCCGCCGTTCGTGGATGTCAAGCGGCAACACCCGTCGACACGTTCTTAAAAATCGAAGGCGATAAATGCAGCAACGTGACCGTGCTGAGCAATAACCTGGCAAAGGTTAAAAAAGTTGTCGCGTTAGGACCGAACGTGCCCGAGAAAACACTCGCGGTTATCGGCAACCGCATGCCGGACTCGCAGAGTGGCCGTTAATCATAAAACTGGACTTTTGCAAAATTGCGAGTCAAGGGCACATGTAAAAGAAAGCTTTGCGAAGCGAAGGTTTCTTTTACATTGTCTTGACT
>JAFGTN010000467.1 GCA_016934075.1 Pirellulales bacterium | reverse complement strand
TTGTCGAAGCAGCATCCCGTGCGATTCAACGCTTTTTATCAGCGAAACATATCCGCCGACCTGGGTGTTGATCCCAGCAAGAATCCCCGCTATCTGATGGTGACAGGCCTGGTCAATATCCGTCGCGGCGCCTCGCGGATGAGCCCAAGCAGCGCTGTTGTCTACGTGGCCGAAATCACTTCAGGCCAGGTTGCCGCCTACGCAATCCCCTGGAACGCCGACCGACACGCATCGGGGCAACTATTTAAGGGCGAAATCCAGCCTTTGCACAAAACCAAATTCCGCACCGCCGTTGTGCGAGATCAGTAGCCACAACCATGAACATCACCGTTAACGGCCGGGATCGGCAAATTGACGATGGAACGACGATCAATCGCCTGCTCGAAGAGTTGGACCTCGGTTGCAAGTACGTGGCCGTCGAGGTCAACTTGGAACTGATCCCGCGGGCTAATCACGAAAAACACGAACTGGCCGAGGGAGATCGGTTGGAAATTGTAACATTAGTTGGTGGAGGTTAAGCACCATGGCATCTGATACAAACACCATCAAACCCTTAATAATCGGATCCCACGAGTTTGCCGGACGCTTGATCGTGGGCACCGGTAAATATGCAAATTATGAATTGATGAAAGAAGCGCTGGATATCTCCGGCACCGAGTGTATTACCGTCGCCGTGCGGCGCGAACGTCTCATCGACGCCGAGGGCAAAAACCTGCTGGATTTCATCGATACCGACCGCTATACGATACTACCCAACACGGCCGGTTGTTTCACGGCCGAGGATGCCATCCGCGTTGCCCGCATGGGACGCGAGATCCTTTCACAAATGAACAATCCCGGCGCCGATTGGGTCAAACTCGAAGTGCTGGGCGATACGAAAACTCTGCTGCCCGATCCGGTGGCCTCGATCGAAGCCACCGAGAAACTGGTTGCCGAGGGATTTCAGGTGTTGGTATATACGTCTGACGATCCTATCGTTGCCAAAAGACTAAAAAACGCCGGGGCCACCAGCGTAATGCCGGCCGGCAGCCCCATCGGTTCGGGACAGGGCGTTTTGAATCCTAACAGCATCCGTATCTGTCTGGAATATCTCAAGGACGGAGATCCCGACTATCCGGTCATCGTCGATGCCGGCGTGGGCACGGCCAGTGACGTGACCGTGGCCATGGAACTCGGCGCCGATGGAGTTCTTCTAAACACGGGTATAGCACACGCCAAGGATCCCAAGACGATGGCCCGAGCCATGCGGCTCGCGGTCGAGTCTGGCTATTTGGCCAGCCAATCAGGGCGAATTCCCAAAAAGCTCTACGCTACTGCCAGCAGTCCCGAAGAAGGGACGATCGCGGCGGTGAAGTAGGGTAAACAATATCCGAGTGTGGCTAACCTGCTAAAATAGGGCAAAATACCCAATCTTTTTGCCGACCACTTTACGGGTAAAGTTTGCCCAGCTTAACTAATCGGGCGAACCGGAAAAGTTGACTGAATCGGCAGAAGCGTTTTTCCGATAGTGCATGATGAGATCCGTTCACAGGCTCATGCCGTAGTCTCATTTTTGCAGGAAACAGATATGCTTCGCCAAAAAATCGTAGTTGGTATCGTGATGTTGGCCGTTCTCTCGACGGCTGGGTTGGTTTTAGGGCAGGAATCCACTAAAAACTCCCCGCAGAGCACGTCTCTGTTCGATCAGTTAGATCAGTTTGGGAAAAAGCTGGTGGGTGGAATTTTCCCCGCCAATTCCAACAGCACCAGCCGGCAGAAAACGACTTCCTCGTCGAACAGATACCGCCGAGCGGCCATTCAAAAGGGCTTCAACCAATCCCGTGTGGCCAAAACTGACGAATCCAAGCAGACAACCGCGCCGTCGGAGCACCCGGCTCAGAAAGCTTCCGGTACAAACAGCCAGTCGACTGGACGACGCGTGATGGTTATGAAGAACAACGGCACTCGCAACATTAGCTTGGCCCAGCGACAAACGGCAGTTGCAGGGAAAATGGCCCAGCCGCAAAAACAAGAAATCGTCGCTGATAAGCCCGGTGAGAGTCGTCCCATACACGAACGATTGATGGGCTTCTCGCGATCGGCCTTCAGCAGCGACCCCCAGCAACCGGACGAAGCGAAAACGGTTGCGGCCGCGCCCACCGGCAAGAGTGACCCGTCTGCTAACAAAACGCAAATATCCAAACAACCACAACAACAGGCAGTCGCAAAGAAGGATAGCGTCAAGCAGGAAGTCCTGAAGAAAACGCCCATTAAAACAGATATCGACCCGGACGTGGCGGCGGCACTGAGCCAATCCTTGGCAAAACCAAAGGCGACGGCAAATCAGACGTCGGAAAAAACAGCCGCAAAAACATCCAAACAGCCCGTTACTAAACAACCAGCTACTAAGACCACAACGCCCGCCGAAACGCCATTAGTGGAGAAAACCGAAGCGAAAAAGTCCAAGACCAATCCCACCGAGACAAAGTCGATCGAGGCGAAGACTCCGGCAAGCAAGACCGTGGCGGCCGCTGCGGACGGCTCGAAAAAAGTCCAGTCGATAACCACACAACCAAAAGATGACTCGGAAGCCAAGGCTTCGGGCGTACTTTTCGAGCGACACAGCCCCATGCTCAACGTGCGCACCATGGGCCCGCGGCACATCACTGTCGACAAGGAATCGACCTATACGGTATTGATCGACAACCTCGGCAAGGCCGAAGCGGCCGAAGTGGTGGTCACACTGGCACTGCCCGAAAGTGCCGACGTGTTGGGAGCCGATCCCAGCCGTGGAGCCACGCGTTCGCTTCGCGCGGCCAATGGTTCGCGCCAGTTCGAATGGCGTCTGAGTTCATTGGCGGCCGGCGGCAGCGAGAAGATGGCCTTGCGGATCGTGCCGCGTAAGAGCACGCCCATCGATATGGCCGTGAGTTGGGATTTCAAACCGGCCGCGTCGCAAACGGTGATAGAGGTCCAGCAGCCCAAGTTGGAGATGCGCCTGGACGGTCCGCGCGAAGTGCACTTCGGCCAGGACCAGATTTTCAAGCTGGAAATTTCCAACAAGGGTAACGGGCCGGCCGAGGACGTGGTCATCACGCTCATGCCGGTGGCCGTGGGTTCGGGTTTGCCCAGCACGCACCGCTTGGGCGCCTTCCCGGCCGGGAAGAAAATGGTTCTGGAGATCGCCCTGACCGCGCGTCAAACCGATGGGCTGGCCGTAAAAGTCGATCTGCACAATGAAGGCAAAATCTGTGCGCAACTGAACGAAAAAATCCTCGTCCGCAAGGCCGAACTGGAATTGGTCGCCGACGGGCCCAATATGCAATATGTGGGCACGGTGGCCACGTATCACATTCG
>JAFGTN010000466.1 GCA_016934075.1 Pirellulales bacterium | reverse complement strand
TTGCTTTCAGAGCCGCTGAGAAGCAGTCGCCCAGCCAGTACCGCCGGAACCTCGCCGCGAGTGGACCGCTCGCTCGCGGAGTGATGCTATCGTAACGATTTCAAGAGCGAGTGGTTTGAGCCGATGCTTAGGCAGCCCGTTGAAAAAGTCGGTTTCACGAATTATGGTGCCACTGCCGGCTTGTCCAGCAGTGTTTTTCCGGGAGTTTATTGCTCTCACTGCTGGACAAGCCAGCAGTGGCACCCTTTTTCAACGGGCTGCTACGCGGCCTTGTGCCTTCGCCGGCCTATCGCCAAACCCAAAACACCGAACATCAACCAGATAACCATGCTGCCGGGTTCGGGAAGATGGCCGGAGCCCGCTGGTTCGTATCGTAGATTATCCAACAGGCCGCTGGAAACGCGGTTCGGTTGGTCCCAGTAGGCGGCAATGTAGGCGATGTATGGTGCCGAAACCGAAAGTGTCACGAATGTATTGGCGTCGACATGATGAGCCGAAATGTCGTCGACCAGTGTACCACCGTTGTCAAAAGCCAACAATTGGGCATGTTCATCGCCCTCGTCTCCGTTGGCGGCGAAGTCAAGCCAGACTTGCCTGGCTCCTCCGACAAAATCCGCGCGGAGAAATTCGAACGCTCCGTTACCCCAGGCCGTCGTTCCACTGTCGTGGGCAAAGATGTTGCTACCGCTTTTCGCCAATGGGGATGCCTCGGCCGTTACGTCTCTGGCGTTCGAGCCGGGAGCGAGCCCGTCGCGCGTGCTCAAGGTAACGTCCGTGAAAAAGTTGGTTATTACCGTACCCGCGGCGACAGCGTCGGGATTTACTGTAATGATTGCTCCGCAAGTCTGTCCCGCTCCTGCGCATAGCAGAATCGCCACTAATCCCAACATTTCCAATTTCATGTTGTCACCTTAAGGGATTGGATTTTCCGCAAGTCTACTTCAACGTCAACCGATTATTGGCCCCAAATGACCCCCCAGTAATAACCATCTCAGACTGTCTAGTCAACCTGAAGTGGACCGTTTTTTCTGGAAAGCAATCAAAATATCAGGCCTTTTGCATCCCACCCGGAAGGTGGTGTGCGAGGAGTGATTAACGTGTAAACCGCATCGGGCAAACACCTTTTGAGGCCGTGGATGCATAAACGGCATCTTTCCTCTTAAGCATCGTCGATTACTTGTGGGCAATCCGGCAGCGAATCGAGAAAGACCTTACCGTAGCGTTTTGTGCGAATCCGCGGATCGAGGATCACGACCATGCCCGTGTCGCGATGCGAACGGATCAGCCTACCGAAACCTTGTTTAAACTTGATAACGGCCGCCGGCAATTGGTATTCGAAGAACGGATTGCCGCCGGCCGCTTTGATGGCCTCCAGTCGTGCTTCGATAAGTGGATGGTCGGGCACGGCGAATGGCAACCGCGTGATTATCACATTAACCAGCGCATCGCCCGGCACGTCGACGCCTTGCCAGAAACTGTCGGTGCCGAAGAGCACTGCCCGCCGGTTGGTCTTAAAATCGGCCAACATGCGTGATCTTGGCCGGCCGTCGGCCTGGTTGAACAAGGCCATGTTCTTACGCGCCAGCCAGGGCGTGATCAGCGTGGCCACGCGCCGCATCATGGTGTAGCTGGTGAAGAGTACAAAGGCGCGTCCGTCGGTCTGTTCGACGTAGCGCTGAACCATTTCGGCGGCCTTCTTTTCGTATAGGTCGACGTCTTGCGTAGGATCGGGCATACCCTTAATCAAAACCAGTTTGGCCTGGTTCTCGTAGTCGTAGGGGCTGCCCAGACACAACGATTCGCACTGTAAAAGGCCGATACGCGACTTGAAGTAGTCGAATGAATCACCGCCGGTGGCCAGCGTGGCACTGGTCATGATGACCGTGGGCACTTTTTCGAAAAGCTGTTCGCGCAGGGCGGCACTCACATTTATGGGAGAGGCCGAGAGCGTGATGCGACGGTATCCGCGACGTTGGGTTTTTTCGATCCAATAGACATTATCTTCCAATCGCTGGCCGCGCCACTCTTCCAAGGCGGCGGCCATGGCGTCCAGCCGGTTGGCGGCCGCCAGGAAGTCCTGGGCCTCATCTTCGTTTCTGGTTTTGCGGCCCTGCTTGCGAACCATGCCGGCCAGCGTGTCGAGACCCTCGCTCAAGGTGTTCTCGACGATGCCGGCTTCGCGCACGCGACCGTTTTTGCTCGACTGGGTTTCCAGCCAGGTCTCGATATCGTCGAAGAAATCGGATTCGCGGCGGTAACATTCCAGAACCTGCCGCTGTTCGGCGACCAAATCGTAGTGTACTAGCAGGCCCTTGTTGGCACGATCGTTGTAGAGCTTGTTGAGCGTGTATTCAACCTGACCACTGGTTATGCTCAGCCCCAAGTGATCGCCGGCAACCGACTCCATGTTGTGGGCTTCGTCGAATATCACCACATCGTAGTCGGGCAAGAGCTTGACGCCCTGTTGTCGCAATGCCAGGTCGCTGAAAAGTAAGGCGTGGTTCACGATCAGGATCTGGGCGTTATAGATCCGCCGTCTAGCCCGATAGTAGAAACACGGATTGTAGTGCTTGCAGTTGCGGCCCATGCAGTTGCCCTGGTCGCAGGCCACTTCGTCCCAAACCTGGGCCATTGGCTTGTATTCCAGGTCGGCCAGCGAACCGTCGGCCGTTGCCTTCGACCAGTCCTTAATCTGCTGCAGCTCATCTATTTCTTCGGCACGGGCAAAGAGGCTCATCGAACGTTCCATGGCCTTGTCCAGCCGCCGCAGACAGAGATAGTTACTCCGCCCCTTGACCAATACGGCCGTGAACTCCAGTGGAATGACGCTGTTGAGGAACGGCAAATCCTTGCGAATGATCTGCTCTTGCAGACTGATGGTGTTGGTGGCGATTACAACCTTCGCGAGTGGCTTTTTGTTTGGTTGTACGGTGGTGTTGGTTTCGTCAGCATTTTCATCCGCTGGGACGTCGGGATCCTCCGGCGAGTCCGGATTTTCCGCCGAAGCCGAGGCAAGTATGGCGGGCACAAGATAGGCGAAGCTCTTGCCCACGCCCGTGCCGGCCTCGACGATGAGATGGTGCTTATCCCGGATGGCGAGCTCGACAGCGCGAGCCATTTCCATCTGTTCTTCGCGGTGCTCGTAATTTTCCAACCGAGCCGCAATTCGGCCTTCCGGCCCCAGGATTTTGTCGGGAGTAAGCATCGTCTTAGGGTAGCAGGTAGCCGTTTGTCGGGCTAGGGGTGGGGCGGCACGTGGTATTGTACGATGGCTGTTTGGGGGGCTGGCAAAAGTCGGCATTCTCGTCTTGGGGCAGTTGCATTATAATTCGCTTTCGTGTGTAGGGTGCGTCCGCGACGCACCAGGAACTGCGTGGTGCGTCGCGGACGCACCCTACTAAGATATCGAGACCGATGCCCCGGCCCATGAAAATATCCATTTCTCAATCCACTTCTGAATCCACTGCTGCGGGGTTCCCACGGCTTTTTATTCTGGCCGCGGTTTTCGCCATTCTCGGAGTAGTCGCCTTCGCGGTGGACATGCCGTTGGCACGATACTGCGAGTATCTCGAAACCGAAGGCAAGTTCCCCGGCGATATCGAGCGGCTGTTCAATATGTCGGAAGCCTTCGGGCATGGGCTGGGTGTGTTGATGATACTGGTCACCGTTTTTGTGCTCGATGCGGATAGGCGTCGCCGGGTGGCGCGTCTGGCGGCGGCCGCCTTCGGGTCGGGACTGGCGGTGGATTGCGTGAAGATGATGGTCGCCCGCTGGCGGCCGCATTCCTTCGATCTCGATTCCGGTGGCGTCTGGGACACGTTTTGCGGTTTCATGCTCTTCGGCGGCGAGAGTAGCAAGATGCAGAGTTTCCCCTCGGCCCACACGGCCACGGCCGTAGGCCTTGCCATTGGCCTGGCGTGGATGTATCCCCGCGGCCGATGGTTGTTCACCGTGTTTGCCGCGCTTGTCGCCTGTCAAAGGATGCAAAGCTGCGCCCACTACCTCAGCGACACGCTCTTCGGCGCCGCATTGGGATGCCTGGTGGCAACGGTATGTATCGAATACGTGAAGTGGTTTGATCGCTTCGAGGGGAAGGTGTGAGGAAGTAGAGTGCATCCGTGTGGCACGCCCAGAATGGGCGTGAAAGGTGGTGATTAATTCAGAGATGCCCCTCACGCCCATTCTGGGCGTGCCACACGGACGAGAGTCCGGATCTCAACCCGGCCTGCTCTTCTACTCTTCCTCAAACGCCTCCACCTGATACGTTTCTATTTTCAGCTTGGGGTTGCGCCATTCGCCGGGGGCCAGCCGCGCTTTCTCGCACAGGCGCGAGAGAAACTCGCGCTTGTTTGTGAGTTGTTTCCAAACTTGCGGCAGGAACGTGGCGCTTTGCAGGCCCAGTTTCAGAACCACGCCGTCGATACCTACTTGCAGCTTGTCGAGTAAATCTTCGGGCGAGCTGAATTCCAGCGGTTTGGGTTCGCTGAGCACGCTGATCTCGATGTGCAGTTTGTCAACTTCATCGGCACTGACCGGATGGAAACGCGTATCGTGTGTGGCGGCCCGATTGGCCATGTGGATCACGGCCTTGTAGAGCGGATTTTCCGGAAGCATGCTGCCGATACAACCCCGTAGCTTGCCATCTAGGCGAAGCGTAACGAAACATGCCCGCCGCTGACGCAGTTTTTCGGGGATAAAGGCCGAGTCGGGTTGGGGCAGCTTGCGTTTGAGAACGACGTCGCTTATGGTGTGGCGGGCCAAATCGAGCAGAAAGTCGCGATCGGCTTTTGTGTAGACTGCGCCCGGCTGTGCATCCTCGCTTCCAGTCGAATCGTCGTCCGCTGGAGTTGCGGTATTATCCATGCTTACGGTTTGCTCCTTACTGAATGTGTTAGATTTTTTTCGTCGTTTGTATCCGGTCGGAAAAAGGCCACGGCCGCTTGACGGACCTGGGGTTTGGACATTATATCTGTCCCGGCTATTAAAACAAAAAAACCTGTAAAATTGTACCGTTTGCACTAGCAGGTTGAAGGCCGAAATCGAGCAAGAAACACCGATGTCAACCCGCCTGGAGGGGTTGTAGCGATAACGCGGCGGCTGCAACAATTAGGGCGACCAGGTAAAGAAATCAGGATTAAGGGCGAACCTCTTGGGGGCTTTTTTCGTAGAAAACAACAAGACTAGGGGTCACCTATGTAATGCGATGCTAGTGTGGCTCCATCTCCAAACGGCATTATCCGTGAGAGACCATTTTATTCAATCGCAACAACTCCCCAACACAAGAACAGCCTAGGAGAGAATTTCATGCAGGTGGATGTACACCAAATCAAAGATCGGGTGGCCGACAAGGCCAATCTGGTCCATCGTCTTCGTACAGAGCTGGGCAAGGTGATTGTCGGCCAGGAAGAGATGATCGATCGATTGTTGGTCGGTCTTTTGTCCAACGGGCATATTCTTCTGGAGGGCGTTCCCGGTCTGGCCAAGACGACCGCCATCAAGTCGTTGGCCCAGGCTCTTTCGACCAAATTCCAACGAATCCAATTCACGCCCGACCTGTTGCCGGCCGACCTTATCGGAACGATGATTTATGTGCCGGCAGAGTCGAGATTCATGACTCGCAAGGGTCCTATCTTTTCAAACTTCGTGCTGGCCGATGAAATCAACCGCGCGCCGTCGAAGGTGCAATCGGCTTTGTTGGAAGCCATGCAGGAGCGACAGGTGACCATCGGCGACGAGACCTATCCGCTGGAAGGGCTCTTCCTGGTGATGGCCACGCAAAACCCCATCGAGCAGGAAGGTACCTACCCGTTGCCCGAGGCACAGGTCGACCGTTTTATGCTCAAAGTCAAGATAACCTATCCCAAGCCGGACGAGGAGCGTAAAGTTTTGGATCTGGCCATGAACGGAATGGGCCGCGAGGTCGAGCCGGTGATTTCGGCTTCCGAAATAGAAGAAATGCAGGACATCGTAAAGATGATCTACATCGACGATCAAGTGAAGAGCTACATTCTCAACCTGGTGCAGGCAACTCGCGATCCGGCCGCTTCGGGCATGCGCGACCTGGCCCCGCTGATCGATTTCGGTGCTTCGCCGCGTGCGTCGATCTATATGGGAATCGGTTCCCGGGCAATCGCCTTCCTCAACGGCCGCGGATACGTGACGCCGCAAGATGTGAAGGACATCGCCTACGACGTAATGCGACACCGCGTGATTTTGACCTACGAGGCCGAGGCCGAACAGATGACGCCCGAAGATGTGTTGGGCAAGATTCTCGAAGCGGTTCCGGTTCCCTAGTTGGGCAAAGTGATTACGCGAAATGGTAGCCGGATTCGCAAGAATTCGGAGCATTTGGCGTAAAAGTAGTCAAGGTCCGAATTCTTGCGAATCCGGCTACAAATCGAAACAGGTTATCACATGGCAGAACAAGCAGTTGCCGATATATTGAAAAAAGTTCAGCGGATTCAGATCGTCGCCAATCGTGCGGTCGACGATCTTTTCGCCGGACAATATAAAAGCGTCTTTCGCGGGCGCGGCATGGAGTTCGACGAAGTCCGCGAATATCAACCGGGCGACGATGTGCGCTCCATCGATTGGAATGTAACGGCGCGAGCGGGTACGCCCTATATAAAACGGTTCTGCGAGGAACGCGAGCTGACCGTGATGTTCATGGTAGACGTCTCGGCATCCGGGGCGTTCGGCTCGGGCAAGCGTTCGAAGCTCGATGTGGTGATAGAGGTGGCCGCGCTTTTGATGTTCTCCGCAATGAAGAACAACGACAAGGTGGGCCTGGTTACCTTTTGCGACGACGTCATCGAATATCTGCCGCCGCGCAAGGGTAAAGCCAATACCCTGCACATTGTGCGGCAGCTCGTGGCGGCCGAACCGGTCGCCCGCCAAACCAACCTGGAATCGGCCTTGGAGTTCGTGGGCCGCGTGCAAAAACGCCGAGCGGTGGTTTTTCTCATCAGCGATTTCATCGCGCCCGAGGCGCGACACGCCATGGCCGTTTGCGGGCGGCGTCACGACTTGATCGCCGTGAACATAACCGACCCACGCGAAGAGGTCCTGCCGGACGTGGGATTTATCAACCTTGTCGACGCCGAGACCGGCGAAATTGTCGAACTGGATACCCGCCATCCGCAGGTGCGCGCACTATTCGAACGGCAAGCCGTCAATCGGGCCGAGTCGCTTTCGCAACAGCTTAAACGTTCCGAAGTGGACGAGCTGCCTATCGGAACGGCCGACGATTATGTGGGGGACCTGCGACGGTTCTTCAATATGCGGGAGAAACGGTTCAGATAGTTGTAGAGGATAGAGGATAGATGACAGAGGACAGGAATTGTAGGGTGCGTCCGCGACGCACCATCCGGCAAACTCTGGTGCGTCGCGGACGCACCCTACAATGATGAGTAACACGTAAAAACGCCATGAAACAACAACAAACGTCAAAACATACAGCTAGAGGTCACCTCCCCCGAAAGCAAGCGGCAGGGTTTTATCCCCACCTTTTGAAAGAGACGCTCGGGCTTCTCCTTCTTGCCCTGACCGCTTTGCTTTCGATTAGTTGCGCCCAAGTCGGCGACCCGGCCGACGGCGATGCCGCCAAACAGGCAGGCTCAAAGGTGCCCGAAGTCGTCATAAAAGACCGTTCGGAAGTAGAAAGCGGCCCGGTCCGCGTGACGGCCGTGGTCAACCCGCCGCGGCTGGCGCTTTCAGACGAGGCCAAGCTCACGCTTTCGATCGAATATGAAGACGGCGTATCGGTAAAATTTCCGCCCTTCGGCAAGAAGATCGGCGGATTCATGATCCGCGATGTTAAAGAACCGCTACCTAAAACAGTCGAAGGACGGCATCTGATCGAAGAGACCTTCGTGTTAGAACCGGCGGAAACCGGGCGGCTGGTGATCTGGCCCATCACTGTAACCTATACCGATAGCCGCCCCGACGGCGACGGCAAGCAACATTCCCTGCGCACCGAAGAACTCAGCGTCAATGTCACATCGGTTGTCGAACCGGGTGAAGCCTCGCTGGACAAACTGCGACCGGTTACCGATCCCGTGGCCTTGCCATTCCCCTTCCGCTGGGTATTGTGGGCGAGCGTGGCTTGCGTGTTGTTGATAGCGGTTCTGGCCGGATTGTTCTGGTGGCGACGCAAAGCCATCGAGCGGGCAAAGATCCGCATACTCACGCCCGCAGAATTGGCGGCGATGGCCCTGGATAAACTGCGCGAGTCGCATTTGGCAGAGAAAGATGCCAAGCTCTACTATGTCGAGCTGACGGGCATCGTGCGTCTCTATATTGAACGTACCACGGGCATTCGTGCCCCCGAACAAACAACTGAAGAATTTTTGCGAGAGATCGCCACCCGCGATACCTTCGACCGAGAGGAAAGCGTTCGCTTCCGCAACTTCCTCGAAGCGGCCGACCTGGTCAAGTTCGCCGCCCATCGGCCACGCCCCGAGGATATCGAAGAGAGTTTCGCCCGGGCCGAAGATTTCGTGGGTTATAGCAAGAATGAGGAGATGACGGAGGATGGAGGGCAGATGGCAGAGGACAGGAAATGTCGAATGACGAAATCAGAATGAGGAAAGAATGACGGAATGACCAATGATCAATGTTCAATGATCAAACTTTTTATCCTAAGTCTGAAACCTGAAGTCCCAAGTCTTATGTCTTAAGTCCTATGTCTAAGTAACCAGTCACTATGAATAAGCAATACATCAAGCAGAATAATAATCCCCAGGAGAATGCGGCATGAACGCCTTTAGATTCCACGACCCACTTTGGCTCTTGCTGCTGATCCCCTTGGCCGTGATCGGGATAATCATGTTTCGTCGGCGAAGCCGGGCGGCCGTGCTCTACTCCGACGTGGCCATGTTGCGAACGTTGCCCGTAACCACGGCACTGCGCATCAAACGCATGCTGCCCTGGCTGTGGCTGGCGGGAATGGCGTTTCTGATTATCGCTCTGGCTCGCCCCCAGCACGGTCGCGAAGAGTTTCGCGTGCGAACCGAAGGTATCGCCGTGGAGATGTGCATAGACCGTAGCGGCTCGATGCAGGCCATGGATTTCGAAATCGACGGCCAACGAGTCGACAGGCTCACTGCGGTAAAGGATGTTTTCCACGAATTTGTTTCCGGCGAGAAACAAGCCATCAAAGGCGAAGACGGAGAAATCGAGCGGAGCGAGCGAGCCAGCGGCAAATTGCCCGGCCGGCCCGATGACCAGATCGGTCTGATCGCCTTCGGTGGCTACGCAAACGCCAAATGTCCACTGACGCTGGACCATGACGCCCTGCTGGCCGTGCTCGACACGGTGAAGATCCCACATCCGATCCGCAACTCGCGGGGCGAGGTCATAAACGAGCGGCTCCTGCAGGAAGAGATGTCCACTGCCATCGGTGACGCCCTGGCCCTGGCCGTCGACCGGCTCAAGGACGTCGAGGCCAAGAGCAAGGTAATCATCCTGCTCTCCGACGGCGAGAGTAACTCCGGCGTTTTGGAGCCCGCCGAAGCGGCTGAAGCAGCCAAGGCCTACGGCATCAAGGTTTACACCATCGGTGTGGGCTCGACCGGCGAGGCGCCATTCCCGGCCATCGATCCCTTCGGTCGCAAGGTCCTGGTGAATCAAATGGTGAGGCTCGACGAGGCAACGCTGAAGATGCTGGCCGAGACGACCGGCGGGCAATACTTCAACGCTACCAATACGGACGCCCTGGAAGAGGTTTATGCCGAGATCAACAAGCTGGAAAAATCCGAGACAAAGGGGCGGCGCTACACGCAATACAAGGAAATGTATCGATCGGCCATGCTGCCGGGACTGGCGTCCATTTTTTTGGTCGTGGTCCTGATGGCGACGCGGTTCCGGTCGCTGCCTTGATGAGAGGATAGATGATAGAGGACAGATGGCAGATGGCAGAAATAAAGAATGTCGAAATCAGAATGAGGAAAGAATTAAGAATGCATAATAACCGAAGGCCCAATACTGACCCGAAGCACAAGTAAGTAGGGTGCGTGCTTGCACGCACCGGAATGTAATATCAACTCCGCATAAATCTACAACCCGGAATAACATAAAAATATCGGTGCGTGCAAGCACACACCCTACAAGATACTGAAAACTGACAACTGATAACTGACAACTGATAACTGATAACTGACAACTGATACCTGACAACTGACACAAAAAAATGCACTTTCAAAATCCCAATCTCCTAATGACGCTTTGGATCTTGCCGGTTGTGGCGGGATTGTTGGTCCATGCCCATCGCCGTCGAGTGGCGGCCGCCATGAAATTCGCCGATCCGGCCATGGTGGCCCGGCTCATGCCGGCCTTCAACGGCCCGCGGCCTTGGATCAAGGGCGCGTTGATACTCGTGGCCTTGGCCTGTCTGATAGTGGCCGCCGCGCGACCGCGGTTCGGTGTCTACTTCGAACAAGTCACACAACGCGGAGTCGACATGTTCGTGCTTCTCGACGTATCGCGTTCGATGACCGCAGAGGACGTGGCGCCCAGCCGTTTGGAGCGTGCCAAGTCGGACATCCGCGACCTGTTGTCGAAACTGCCCGGCGACCGCGTGGGGCTGGTGGTTTTCGCCGGTAAGCCGGCCGTAAAAGTGCCGCTCACTACCGATCAGGCGTTTTTCGAGATGGTGCTGGATGAAATCGATACGAAAAGCGCGCCCCGCGGCGGTACGCTAATTGGCGACGGGCTGCGGAAATGCATAGAAGCCCTGCCCGAGGCAAAGGACCGCGATCAGGTGATCGTGCTGATTACCGACGGCGAAGACCACGAATCGCTGCCGTTGGAGGCCGCCAAAAATGCAGCCGAGCGGGGCATCAAGATCTTTACCGTGGGGCTGGGAGACGACCGCGAAGGTGGACGCGTGCCCGTACGCGATGAAGACGGCAACTTGCAGTTTCTCAAAAACAGCGACGGCCAGGAACTCTGGTCGAAGATGGACGGCAAACTGCTTGAGGAAATCGCCCTCACGACCGGCGGGGCCTACATCCCGGCCGGAACCACGGCCTACGATCTGGGGCAGGTCTACGAAGACAATCTGGCCGATCTCAACCGCGGCGAAGTCCAGTCCGGAAAGAAAAAACGCTATCGCGAACAGTTCCAATTGTTCCTCTGCCTGGGCATGCTCTGCCTGGCTGTAGAGATGGTTCTGCCCGGTTATGGCCGCAAAAATTCGTACAACAATAATCACGCCGAGGTGGCATAATGAAACAACGACGTATTGTCTTCTCCATAATCCTCATCGCCTTGCCGTGTCTGATGGCGGCGGCCGAACGTGACGCGGCCCAAAGTGTGCAAGAGGGGCTGAGCCATTTCGAACAAGGCCAGTTCGAGGAAGCCGCGCGAGCCTTTGAAAAGGCCGACGAGGCCACGCCCAACGATGCGCGTATAGCTTTCGATCGCGGTTGTACGGCCGCGGCGGCGGGCGATGCGGCAGGTGCCGTGGCGTTGTTCCAGCAAGCGTCCGCCTCGACCGATCCCAAACTGGCCGCCGCGGCACGCTATTGCCTAGGATGCCTGGCCGCGATGGATGCCAAAAAAGCACTGGGCGAAAAACCCCAGGATGCCTCGCCCGAGGTCCGCGCCGAAACGCTCGAACATCTGGCTCGCGCGACGGAACATTATCGCGACGCTATCGAACTCGATCCGACCCATGATGATGCGCGATACAACTCCGAGACGATCCGCCACTGGGTGAAACACATGAAGGAACTGTGGCGGCAGAGCGACCGCAAGAAGTTGCGCGACAAGATGAACCTCTTGGACTACGTGCTTTTGTTGGAGAAGGAACAGCGGGAGATTCGCACGTTATCCAAAACGCTGGGCAAGCAGCCCGATACGCCCCTGTTGCGCGAGCAGTTGGACGACGTTCGCCAGGCGCAGGAATACATGGCGATGGAAATCGAGCCGCTTAAGGAAAAAGTGATCGCCGCATTGACCAAACCTCAAGGTGCACCTATGGGGCCGGGCGGGCAACCGGGACCCGGTGGACAGATGATGCCCGGCGGTCCTGGTGGGCAACCGATGCCGGGTGCCCCCGCGCAACCGGCCGTTCCCACTGCCGACATGCAGAAGGCCGTGGCTTTGCTTGGCGGATTGGCCGATCAGGCGCGCACCGAGATGACCACCGCGACCGATCAACTGGCTTCGGCCCGCACTCAAGACGCCCTCAAGGCCCAGGCAGCGGCCGTGGAAATGCTCGACCAGATATACATGGCCGTTGTGCCATATCCGGGCTTGGTGAAAAGGGCCGTCGACACGCAACGCGAACTGGTCGGTCGGACCACCCGCATTGTGGAACCGCCAAAAACCGGACCGCAACCCGAGGTTGACAAAACACAAAAAACCGCCGACGATAATACACCCAATGACGATCAGACGGTTGTCGAAGAGCAGCCCGAGATCGATATGCACGAGGACGCTTGGGACCAGAAATTCGTAACCCGTTGGAGCGAGGTGATGGTGGCCAAGGCCAAGCAGGGCCTGAAGCAGATGCCCCCACCGGCTCCCGAAGAAAAAAAGGATGACGCCAAGAAAGGCGATGCCAAGAAGGATGAAGTGAAGAAAGACGCAAAGCCGGCAAACAGTCTTGCGAATGATAAAAAACCGGCCGATGCCAAACCGGATCCGGCCGCGGCGGCCAAAAAGAAAATGGAGGGTTTGCGCAAGTCTATGGAACTTGCCGTGAAACTGGGTCCCAAAGTGGAAACCCTCACGGACGAGGCCGCCACGCACCTCGACGAAGAGCAGCCAAAACCGGCCCTGCCGAAACAGAAAGAAGCCCTGAGGTTGTTGGAAGAGATCGCCAAACCGCTGCAGGATGAAAACAATAAAGATCAAAATAAGCAGGATCAGCAGCAAAAACAAGATCAAAAGCAACAACAAGATAACAAAGATCAGAAAAACCAGGACCAAAAGAATAAGGACCAGCAGAACAAAGATCAAAAGGATAAGAAGGACGATCAGAAGAAAAAGAACGATCAGAAGAAGGACGACAAAGACAAAAAAGATCAGGACAAGAAGGAGCAGGATAAGAAGAAGGACGACAAGCAGAAGGGCGACAAGGATAAAGACGAGAAAAAGGATAAAGAGAAGAAAGACAAGGATAAGCAAGCCGGGAAGGACAAAAAGAAACCTGAAGAGAAAAAGCCCGAGAAGTCGCCCGCCGATCCCAAGGAGATGAAGGGCCAGAAGCAAAAGACGCCGGCCCAGCAGAAGGTCGAAGCCGCCTTGCGTCGTGCACGAGCGCGTCAGCAGGAACGTCGCGAACTGGAAAAGGCGATCGAAGCCCAGCTCTACCGTTCGGGAACAGTGGAAAAGGACTGGTAATATTCAATGAAGAAACCCTTTACGAAAATAGCAACGGCCCTGGTCGTTGCCGCGATGGTCATCGTTGCCGCCCCGGCGTCGGCCCAGCAGCCCCAGCCGGAGATCATCGTCAATCTCGACCGCGAGCGGATATTCGAGGGCGAGTCGGTCGGTTACAAGGTGATGCTCAACAACGTCGATCGCCCCACGGCTCCGGATATGTCGGCCTTCAAGGATTTTGAGGTCACAAGCACCGGTTCGCAGTCGATGAATATGACGAGTATGCGGTTCATAAACGGCCGTTCTACCATGGTTCAACGTCGCGGACGCGAGTATAGTTATCGGCTTACGCCCCGCAAGTCCGGCTTGCTCACGGTTCCCGCTCCCACGGCCAAGGTCAACGGTCGGGTGCTCAAAGGCGATGAACTCGTGTTGCGGGTCGTGCCGCCGGAGGACCAGGATGTGGTTCGCATGGAAATCACGTCCGAGCCCGAAAGCGTGTACCCCATGCAACCGGTGACCGTGACACTTTCAATCTACATTAAACCGTTGCCCGGCGAACTTTCCGATAAAAATCCTTTGCGTGTATTGAATCGGGCGCCCAATCTGACGATACCCTGGATGAAAGACGAACAATTGCCAGACGGCCTGGAGCCGAAGACCACTTGGAAAAATTGGATCAGATCTTACAGCTCCGAAGTCCGTTCGGGATTCGTGGTTAACAACCTGGAAGAAGTAAGAAATCCGATCATGTCGTTTTTCGAAGAACGCAGCGAACTGCTCTTCGAGCCGCGCCCCACCCGAGTGCTTAAGAACGACGACGCTGGCAAGCCACAGGAATATTGGGCCTATCGTTTCCGGCGTACATTCATACCCAAGATTCCCGGCAAGTACACTTTCGGCCCTGCCGCGCTTAAGGGACTTTTCGCCGACGGTGTATCGGCCGAAGGTCGTCTCAAGGGACAAGATATCTATACCATCGCCCGTCCATTGACGATCACCATCAAGGACGTGCCCGAGCAAGGCCGTCCCGATTCCTATGTCGGGCTGGTCGGCAAGTTCAGCGTTGACGCCGCGCTTTCGCCCAAGAAGGCCAAGGTGGGCGATCCCATGACGCTCACGCTCAAAGTTACCGGCCAAGGCACGCTGGAAAACGCCCGAGCGCCGGATCTGGCGGCCGTGCCCGAGATCGCCAAGCGGTTCAAGGTCTATGACGCCACCGAAAAGACCGACAGCGGATCGATCAGTTTTACTTACAGCCTACGACCGCTGGAGATGGGCGACGAACCGTTCCCGTCCATCCCCATTTCCTATTTCGACGTCGAGGCCGACCGCTACGAGACAATAAAAACCGACCCAATTGAAATTTCCATCGGCAAGGCCGAAAAGCTGTCAAACCGGCAGATCGTGGCCGCGCGACACTCGAGTGGCGGCGGTCAATCGCAGATCGAGGCGCGGCGCGAAGGCATCTTCG
This sequence comes from Pirellulales bacterium, assembly GCA_016934075.1. GTDB lineage: Bacteria > Planctomycetota > Planctomycetia > Pirellulales > Thermoguttaceae > JAFGTN01. Next base: position 17,019 of record JAFGTN010000466.1, on the reverse strand, counting down.
CCAATATCACCGACCTGGATGCCGTGCACAACGATTCGGTGCGGCCGCTTTACTGGTTCGTGGGATTGGGTTGCATGGCCGCGGTCTACGTGGTGCTGTTTTTCGGCACGCGGCGAGTGAAACGCCTGCGTGGCGATACGGCCCTGTTGCGACGGCGTGGAGCGGCGGCCGCTGCCCGCGGCCGACTGCGCGAAGGTCTCGGTTTGCTTGGCCGCGGCGAAATTCGCCCGGGAACTGAGGCCGTCAAGGACGCCGTCACCGGGTTGGTGGCCGACACGGCCGACACGGCCCAGGCCGGTCTCACGCCCAAAGATGTAGCCGCGCGACTGGAAAGGTTCGGTGTATCGAACGACATCGTAAAACGCGCCTCCGCACTTTTGGAAACGTGCGACGCTGCCCGATATGCGGCCGCCGGACTGGACGCGGCCCAAATCGCCAACGAATCGAAATCCGTATTGGACGGACTTGTGAAAGAACTCAAATCCAAGGGGCTGTTTAAGTAGATAGAGGATAGAGGATAGAAGACAGAAATGTCGAATGCCGAAATCAGAATGAGGAAAGAATTAAGAATGACCAATGATCAATGTCCAAATCCGAAGTCTGAAGTCTGAAGTCTGATACCTGAAAAATGGCAACTGAAAACTGATATCAGACACCTTAGACAACTTCAATATACAAGAGATATACCCCATGAAACGCACTCAAACCATAGCATCTGTCGCTGTAGTCATAGGCCTGGCGCTCGTCGTGGCCAAGGGCTGTGCGTTGCGGCCCGATCTGGAAGTGTCGCGCAAATTCCAGGAGGCGCAGGCCATTTTCGACGAAGCTTCCTCGCCCGAAGATTTTCTGCACGCGGCCGCCGTTTACCAGGAGATTCTCGACTCGGGCATGCGCAGTGGCGCGGTTTTATTCAACCAGGGTAATGCCCTGATGCGTGCCGGTCAGCCGGGGCGGGCCATCGCCGCCTATCGCCAGGCACAACGTTACCGGCCCGGCGATCCCTATCTGGAGGCTAACCTGCAATACGCCTTGGGCAATGTGGCCGACGAAGCCGGCCGCTCGCGGCCTCTGTTCGAATACGTGCTCTTCTGGCAGGATTGGATCAGCTACGCGGGCAAGTTCCGCCTGTTGGGCGCTGCCGCCTTGGCTACATTTTTACTGGCGTGCGGGGGACTATTCGTTTCCAGCCGTTTGCCCTCACGGCTGGCAATTGTCGGTCTGGTGGTGACCGTGATCTTGGCCGTTTCGGCCGCATACGATTGGAACCGCTTCGATCGAGTCCAACACGGCGTTATTGTTGCCGATCATGTGGTAGCACGCAAGGGCAACAACGAAAGCTATAAACCGGCCTTTACACAACCACTGGAAGACGGTACCGAATTCTCGGTCCTCGAGCGGCGCGGCGATTGGATTCAGATCCGCCTGCCGGGCAACCAGGATGGTTGGATCGAAGACAGCGCGGCGGTGGTTTATTGATATCAATGTTTCACATTACTAATTGCGTAGCGCGAACAGCTTCGCCTTACCACTGATCTCGAACAGCAGCGAGACCTTCTTGCCGGCAAGTGTTCCAAAGTCGCTGTTCCCCCGCCAACTCAGCCGGTGTCGCAGGCTGTCGCCCTCTATCGAATCGCAATCATCGAGCGAAAAGCCGGGCAGCCGTTTTCCGTCTTTATCCAAGAGAGCCACGCGGATTTTGCCGCCACGGGCATCGGCGTTGATGGTCAAGGTGCTGTTAGCAATTTTTTGTGGCGTGGTGCGCAGGAGGCCTTTGCCGCCGTCAGCCTCTACGGCCACGAAGCGATCGAGAGGCAGCGTGGCCAGGCCGATACCGGAACGGCGAGAATGTGAAGCGTGGTCGCCGTCCCAGCCGCTGTAGTAGAATTCCATGACATCGCCGCGGATGACCGGGCGAGAAGTGAAGATCATACCATCGTCCCAAGCGCCTTCCGCTCCCCGTGGAATGAACGTAGCCTGGTCGGCCACGCGATTCCACTTCTTGCCGTCGCGGCTCGAGGTCAATTGAATGTCGATGGTTTTGTCGGTTTTGCTATGATAAATCCGCAAAAGCCCGAAGTACATGCCCTCGTGAGCAAATACGGTCATTCCATATGACTCGGTGTCTTTGATCGTATTGGCGTGGCGCAATACGACTTGCGGCGTGGACCAGTTCACGAAATCGATGCTTTCGGTACGGACGATTTGCCGATGATGTGGATGTGGATGGGCCCAGCCCTTGGTGTATGCCACGAATTTGCCGTTGGCCGGATCGATCATCAGGTCGAGTACGTCGCTGATGGACTGCTCTTTTTTCGCGGCGGCGAGCACGGGTTTTTCTTGATGCCGATGCCAGCGAATTCCGTCGGGCGAAAAGGCGATCATCATGCCCGAGTCGCCGCCGTAGGCATCGTGGCCGCAGAAGTCCCAGAAGATCATTTTGTAGCGACGGCCGGGGTCGCTTGCTTTGAGGTCCTTGACCACGCTGGGCGTATACGAGTCGTGGTAGCCCGCGTTTTGCATGATGATGTTGTTCTTTTTCGATCCGCGATACTCGAACAGGCCCAGGTTGGGGCGGATCCACTTGCGGCCGTCCTTGCTGGTGGCGTACATAAACGGCGTCCGTACCGGCAGCGGCTGACCGTAGTTGTAGCTCATGTACCAGACCTTGTAGATCTTTTCCTGGCGGTCGTACATTACCGTGCCGAACATATAGGGGCAACTGTCCCAGGCGCCGTTGCCTGTGATCAGTGGTTTTTTGAGTTTCTGGGGCTGTTGCAATGTTCGCTTGACGTTACTGCTCTCGGCAATATGTTGATCGTCGACGAACATCCGCGACCGAGCTGTTTTCGCCGCGGAGTCGTTTGCCCGGACCGATAGGCAGAGTAACGACAGAACAATTGCCGATACATAAGCGTGAATTGAAACGACTCGCATGGTGTGTACTCCGGTATGGATCGAGCTTGGATTTTAGAACTTGCGTGGTATTAGAATTATCGCAAGTTGCAATGGACCGATCAAGTCACGGCGAGCATCACGGCAGGTCTAGTCGCTTTGGGGAAGAGGACGCCCGAATGGAGGAACTCATTCTCAGTCAATGACGCCTTCGCTTTTGGGTAACTCGCTGATATCGTCGAGTCCGAAGAGTTCAAGAAATCGCTCAGTTGTGCGATAGACGGGTTTGGAGGATTTGTCGGCCGGGCGCTCGATTTGCAGGAGACGGCGGCGCACGAGTTGCGAGAGGAGGTGGCTGCAGGGTTTGTCGCGCATACGGTTGACGGCTTCGCTGCTGATGGGTTGACGATAGGCCACGATAGCCAGCACGTCGATGGCAGCCTGAGAAAGACGCGCCTCGCGCACGCGGCCGTAGAACCTGTTCCGCAAAGCATGGAAACGTTCATTGAGCTTCATGCGGTAGCCGGCGCCCTCGGCCACGATCGAATACGGGCAGCCGTTTTCGGCGTAACTCTCGTTGAGTTGACCGACGATCTCGGGTATCTCTTCCGGCTCGACGCCGCGCATCAGTTCGGCCGCCTGCCGGCTCTCCAGCGGTCGATTGCTGATGTTGCCCACAAAAAGCATGGCTTCGAGGATCGTGTGTGGGCTGATCGGGCAGGGATCTTCGTCATCCTGCGGATCGTTTTGATATACGTCGGGCAAGCCCTCGTCACCTTCTTGGGACTCATCGTCCTCGGCCCCGAATCCCGGTTCGGTCTCGTCGTCCTCGCCGCCCTCATAAGACCATTCTTGCGCATGCTGAGTATGTTCATCTTCCGATGGGGCCACTGCCTCTTGGTCGATGTCCTCTTCATACGCGTTCTGGTCCGATTTGCCCAGCGCTTCGGCAAAGGCCTCGCTGAGCCCTTCCAGCGATACACTTTCCTCTTGCGAATCATCGGCTGGGCCGTTGTCTTCGAGTGGGCCTTGCCGGCCAAATCTTTCGTCTTCCGGATCGAACATGTCCATTCGGCCGATGATACACGAAGTAAGATTTATTGGGCAAGATCTATTGTCGTCAATTGTGTGTCTACACCCGCTTCGACAGAGATAATAATGACAATCCCGGCATTTCAGCCCCTCAGAGATGCCAAGATCAGCCAAAAAGCCTTATGCCGGGTTGTAACCCGGTATTTGCATCTCAAAAGGTATCACCGAGCCCCCCGCACTCTCGTTGGGTGCCACTGCTGGCTTGTCCAGCAGTGTTTCCCCGAACATGCTCTCTACACTGCTGGACAAGCCAGCAGTGGCACCTATTTTTAAACATATTCTCAGACTGTGCTGTAGCTAATCGGCTTTAGCGATGCTATCAACCTTGAAGGTCTTATCGCTTCGACTACTGGTGGAGATTTTCCTTTCGACATCAGTTCTTTTCCGAATGCTCGGCACGGAGCCTGGCGAGCAGTCCATGGGTCAGAAATCCGCCTCCACAGCCGACAATACGGACGACCTTGTTATTGGGATGCGAGTTGGTAAATAACACAAGCGATCGCTCGATATCGGCGGCCAGTTCCTCGAACAAAGGATCGAGCGCTTCATAGACGGTGTGCAGTTTGGCAGCCTTGGTAGGATTTCGCTTGACTTGTTCGGCCTGAGAGTTGGTAAGGTTGAGTTGCCCTACCAGGGCTTTGGTAAAACGGTCGCCGCCGATGCTCGTGCTGTTGATCCAAATCGAGTCGGCCGAACTGACAACCAGATTCGTGGCATTGCTGCCGACATCGACCAAGGCCACGGCGGGAATTTTGCCTGAGTCGCCTACTTGCGAGACATCCGGAGTTCCGGTTGACTCATTCTCGAAGCTGAAATAGTTATGCAGCGCCAATGAGTCGCTCTGCAAGATATCCGGCTCGACGCCGACTTCCTTGAGCAGGTCCAGACGTTGTTGTACCGTAACGGTTTTGGCGGCGACGAGTAGGATGGGACCTTCGGCGATGGATTTGGAATCTTGTCCGGATTGGATGTATTGGTACCGCCAGTTCAACTCCTCGGGCGCCAGTGGAAATTGCTGCCGTGCTTCAAGAGCCATTGCGCCGGCCATTTGAGATGGTTTCAGAGGTGGTATTTTCACGTTGCGATACAAGACGTGCCGGCTCAGCAGGCCGGCGCAAACACGTTCGTTGCCGCGTTCAAAAACCAGTTCGTTTCCCTGGAAAAAACGTTCCATTGTTTCTCGTACACAATGTAACTGCTCGGCCGCGTCGACCGTCATGGCCAATGGTTTGGCGTGTTCCAACAGTTCGCAGCGATCGATTACGACATGGTCGTTTTTATCGTCGAGTTCCAGACGCACGGCCTTGAGGCTGCTGGGGCCCAGGTCGATTCCCCATGCCGCACGAACTTTGCGAGCCCGCGAATGACCGGTCCATCGCCGCAATAGTTTGCCCGATTTATCCGGTAGCAGATCGACCGCGATGGAGCTTTTCCCCAGCCCCTGCAATGCCAACCCGGACGCGACCGCGAAACAACCGGGATGGGCGCACATCCGCTCGAGTACGGTTTTGTTTTCGATTTTCAGACGGCGGGGACCGCAAAGCAAGTCGATCGGGCAACCCAGGGCCGGTTGTTTGGGGGCCGGTTTCCATACGGGCATATCCAGCGAGGTATCGCCTTGGAACTTTTCCCTGCGTTGTTTGGCCTTGGCCGCAAGTTGCGCCACGCGTTGATCTTCGGGTATGAGACCGGCAAGACGCGCGGCCAGCAAGGGTAGGATTTCATCGACGTGGGGCGCATTGGCAAGATCGTCCATGAGCCGTACGATTTCGGTCAGGTGTGACCGGAATTCTTCTATTTCACTGGTGAGCACGGCCTCGGGAACGAACGTCAGAAATCGCAGTGCTTCGCTGTATCGGCCCTGCTGCATGAATTTTTTGGCGGCCGCCGAAAGTCTTTTCGACAACCTGACGGCTTCCTCTCGAGCCCGCGAATGGTTGGGCGCGAGGGTCAGCAGCTTTTGCAGATCTTGGACCGCGGCAGGAGACAGTGAGCCTTTATTGACTTGTTTGATACAGGATTCCAGTTCGTCGATTTCCGCAAGGGTGTCGCTGGCGACTTTGTGGAGTTGTTCGATAGCCTCGCTGTGCAATCCGACAGGCAGAGTTTCGATCAGCGCGCATGCTTGTTGATGCTGGCGATTTTCGATGTACGCCTCGGCGCGGACCAGTACTTCCTCGGCGCGGGCGGTGCCTTTTTGGTAATCACGAGCTAGATTCCTGATGGTTTCCACAACTCGATCCCTAACGGCCGTGTCCTTAACGTCTTTGAGTGGCTTGAGCAGGTCGATGGCTTCGGTGTATTCACCTTGAATGCTGAGTTCTTTTACCTTTTGAAATGTGTCTTCGATATGACGTTTTTGTTCGGCCAACACATCGGTTGTTTTCGTGCCGCAGATGCCGCAAAACGCCCTGCCGATGCGCACTGGTTCGTTGCAATTCAAACAGGACTCGAACAAGGGGGAGCCGCAATTGGTGCAAAACTTGTCTTTTTCCGTGCAAGCATGACGGCAGTTATGACAGGACGGTGTTTTCAGATCCACGGCCGTATCGCTTGTGTCATCCTCGGCCGGAGATTCCAAGTGGAGCTTCATAGGATATTATCCAGTACGGCAAATTCCACGTCCAAGGTTATTGCCGGTATGTCCGGATCGTCGGTTTTCATGCAGATACTTCCTTTCGACCGGCCAAAGTGGCGGCACAAAGGCGCATCGGCCGGAATTTCCACCTCGAGCCAAATCACACCCGCAGAAGATGTCTTGTCGCCGGATGAGTCGATACGCGCCTTGAGAAAATCGGGCTTGGTTTCCAGTGAGCTGATAGAGACGGGTGGATTGGTTTTCTTCAACCGCACGATGACTCGCTCGCGAGTGCTTTCGCCGGCGGCAACCGTACCCAATCTCAGTACGCCCCGGCCGTCGATCTTGCGACCAAAGAATCTTGCCTGTCGCGCAACCGAACCGGCTAAAACAAGCATCCCGGAGCGCGACGAGTTGTCCTTGTCGTGGACTGTGGCGCGGAGATGTAACGAAGCGTGGAAACTGGAGTCCGTCGGGCGAATTGTTTCAGCAGGGAGGGTCACCTTCAATAAATGACCGGACTCGGCCGATAGCGAGGCCAGGCGTTTGGCGGGAGCCGGGAGGATCTCCCAACGAATTCCATCTAATGAAGGTTCCACCGAATTAAGGTCGAAATCCTTCCAGACTTGCGAGTACACGAGGACCTCGGCCGTGTGGTCTTGCGAACAATTCAAGTTGGACCATTGCACCCGCGGCGGGTCGCATCCGAGGAACTTGCGGATGGTTCCGCTGATCTGGAAAGTCAGAAGTTCCCTTTGTGGATCGTTGGTGTGGATTTCCACGCGATCGTTGAAGGGGCCGCTTTTGTTTCTGGTTTTCGCCACTATTCGAACGGTTGTTGACTCGCCCGGATCGAGCACCCGTACCGGCAGTTTGCTCAAGATACATTTACACGAAGCCTCGCCGCTACGTAGTTCCAGCTTGGATTGTCCCTTGTTTGTAATATGAAAAATATGCTCGTAATCCTTGTCGGCATCGATGACGCCGAAATCGTGCCGTAAACGGTCGACATGGGCGCGAGCGACAGCCGCGCCCGGCGCCGCAGGCGAAGTTTCGCTATCCGGATACAATGCCGGAACTGGTTTTTCTTCCACGTGTTTGTTATCTGTGTGGAAAAGCATGATTGCGGTGCAAAGCAATACCGTTGTGACCGCAAAACTTAATACTATAACGTAAGTACGATGCATTTTTGTTCAAATCCATTCCAAACTGCCGCAAGCGATAGGAACATCCAGTATGAGGTATGAGTTATCAGAACATGTTTTTAAACACGTTCTCTGTTATCAATACGATTCAAATCAATTAACGCAGGCGAGAGTTGAACCTCTCGCCTGCGCGGATATCGGCGAATTCACGTTGAATACATCATTGTTAGAGTGATACGTCAATCGTCCTCTCTCTTCATTCGAATCGGTGTGGATAATAGCCGATTGTGTTATGTCTCAACGCGAGCTCTAGAAGCTGGTTTCCAGATCGACCGCCTTGGTGGCGCCGTTGTCTACAAAAACTCCGCTGAAGATTCTCGCGGGGTGCAGTTCTTGCACGTCATTACGATAACCGATGGCATCGTACTGGGCTTCCGTCAGACCGCTGGGGATGGGGAAGCCGGGGTTGAGATATCCATCGCCGTTTTGATCGACGAATGTCTTCACACTGCCGTCGGCCATGAGGATATTGCAGGTTCCGTTGTGGACCGCGAACCAGTCGCGCGTATCCTGCAGCCAGCCGCCCTCGGTCGAATCGGCTGCGGGGCAACCGCCAAGGCCGGATTCGCAAGCCATCTGGTTGGTCAAGTCGGTTCCACCGGGGATCAAAGCAACGCCGGTTCCACTGAATTGGGCCGGTCCGTCATTGAAAGCCTCGACCAGACGCTCACCTTGCTGGAGGTAAGTTTCGGCGACTTCGTTGGTGGAGGCCGAAAGACCGAAAGAAGACATCCAACCCGAATTGGCCGGGTCCTTTTTCACGGCCGTGGTCAAAATGGCTTCGCTGGGATCGCCGGGCGAGCCGTCACCGATCAGTGGAATGTTGGAACTGGGCGTATTCGACGACGCAATCATGCGACGCGTGATCGGACCGCGAGTCTGTTCCAGACCTTTGGCGTTGCCGCTGCCGGAAATGAACTCGATGACACCCGCGTTGTTGGTGAGTTTCAGAGCCGAACGCACCAGGTACCAACCGGCCACGTAGTTGGTATTATAGCCTTTCTCAAAGATTGACCGGGCCAGCAAGTCGGACCGCTCGGGCGAATCTTCTGAGGTCCCGGCGAACAATCCCGACCAGGTTGCACTGGCCGTGTCATAAGTGGCGCCCAGACCGCAAACCCCGTCTCCCAGACGTTTCGGCGGACAACCGTTCTTGCCGTTGTTTGTCGCCGTCGAGCCGATCATGTCGTTCCATTTCTCGGGAGCCAGCAGCGGATTGGTGGGGCAGAGGAGTTTGCCGGGTTGGCAAGATCCGGAGTTGACAAGGTCGGCAACCCAACCCCAAGTATCGGGGCAACCATCGCGGCGCCAGTCGTAGGCACCCGTGCAGAGTCGACCTTCGGGATCGCGATCGGCGAACATCTCTATACCGATGGCGAACTGGCGAAGATTGCTCTTGCATTGCGTGCTGCGAGCAGCCTCGCGAGCCGCTACAATTGCCGGGAGCAGCAACGCGACCAATAAACCTATAATCGCGATCACTACCAGCATTTCAATAAGCGTGAAACCGCTTCGAACTTTCTTGGAATTCATTTCATTATCCTTTTTACATTACACTTTTTTTAATTGTGAAACCATCTCTACTTAGTCCTGATGCCCGCTGCACCTCCTTTCGTGATAGCGACTTAACACTGGATCATTTGCACTTCAATTTCCAACTGCTTGCGAATTCTTTTGGGTTCAGCTCCAGTTCGGCATCGGCGAAACCGTTTTCTTCGGTCGGTTCGAAGCCGTTGTTGAGCAGACCATCTTCGTTTGTGTCCAGAAACGATCGCACGCTGCCGTCGGCGAAGAGGATATTACACGCGCCCTTGTGCACCGGCGCGAAACCGCGGTAGTCCTGCAACGTAGACTTGTCCCATGTAGCCCACCAACCGCTCGGGCCCACGCGCGAGGTTCCCTGGGCAAAACTGGGAGTTGTCATCTCGGGATTGAGAACCGGACCGGGAGTAAAGCTCATCGACAGCGGGGTGCCGCCCTCGTTCAGCCCGATTTTTCCGGTGAGTTCCGCGCTTCGACGACCGCATCCCATTAGGGGAATAAAACTGGAGGGGCAACTCTTTGATGCGTCGACGGTATTCAGTGTGAGAGGGCCGAGCGTCGAGTTGCGAGATAGCGACGAACTTTCGCAAGACGGTGTATGCTTGGCTAGATTGCCGCTGGAATCCAATGAGACTGCGGAACGTACAAGATACCAACTGGCCGTGTAGTTGGTGTTGAAATGTTCGAGGAATATTTCCTCCTCGACCAGAGCGCGACGGTCTTCGCTGCCGGGAACCAGTCCGTCATTGACGATCTGCCAGCAGGGATTTGCAACAGCCGTTCCGTCAGGCTCATATGTCGGACCACTGCCTGCCAGATTTACACAAGGATCGGCGCCGGTAACATCGAAATCGAGTAAATCATTGTAGGTTTGACTCATGCGACATTCGCTGGTGGGACAAAGCATTTTACCCACGGGAATGCCGGCGTTGACGAGATCGGCAACCCATCCGAGCTTGGTAACGCAACCGTCGCGTTTCCAGTCGAATGCTCCCGAACAGAAACTTCCTTGTGTTGCGGCGCGGTCTTGAAGTCCTACGCCTATTTGCCGCAGATTGCTCTGGCAGGTCGTGCGGCGACTTGCCTCGCGCGCTGCATGAACGGCGGGCAATAACATCGCCAAGAGAAAACCTATGATCGATATAACCACCAGTAATTCGACCAGCGTTACCGCGCGACGCTTCGTACCGTAACCTGGTACTGATCGCGTAAATCTTGTGGACAATTCAAACACCCCCGTGTTTTCCAGAAAAAACCGCTTGTCTAGCCGTACGCCCATTGCGTGACGGCATCTATCAAATCGGACACTAAGTGTATCCGCTCCTCATTAGTGTTTTATATGGGGAATGTTTAATTTCCGTGAAAAAGCGGAAATTCCTCAAAGCAGAATTGTGACCTGGAAATAATGTCGTTAACCTTCTGAATAAGGAGAAGTGCAAAGTTTTCTCATGTAGTCGGAAAAAGTATGAATGGGAAGGGAGCGTGGTATGTTCCAATTACACAGAAGTAGCCGAAGGAATTTGGATTACTGTTCGGATTTGTGGAAACTCGCCTGGGCCGCGTGCCTGGCCGTCGTGTGTCTATTGGTTGTCGGTTGTGGAAGGTCGGTCGATCTGGCGTCGCAGGAGGAAATTGAGCGTATTAAAGCGGAACGTCGCAAAAATGCGGCTGAAGAGGGGATGGCTTACAAGGATTCTATTGCCGAAAAACGCAAAGCCCAGGCGGAAGCCAAGGCCGAAATTGAACGCAAACGGCAATTGATACTTTCGCAAAAAAAGAAAAACGTCTTCCCAAAACAAAATAAAAGAATCAAACGCCCTCGAGACTTTAAAGATTGGAAAAAACGCGATTATTATTTGGCCAAAGCCGAAGCCGACCCGCGATTGGTCGAAGCAGTCGAGTATTTGGGCAATCAGTTCGCCGGAGATGAGCATGCAGCCGTTTTGCTTGCCGAATTGCTCTTGCCCGGACTGCCGCGCGGTATGGAGGACGTGAAAGTCAAGGCGTTGCGAGGTTCACGCAACACTTTAACCGAGACTTTGGTGGGGGCCTTGTTGAAAAACCGCACCGAATCTGCCCTTAATACACTAAAAACAGTTATTTTGCACCCGCAACCGGGCGACGGTGTGGCAGTTGCCCAAAAAGTCTTGCAGTGCCTGGCCCGGAATCCTTGTAAACAAACCGAGCCGATTATTCTCGAAGCACTTTTGCATCCGACGGAACCAGTCGACAAGGGAACCGGCCATCCGAACTCAAGGAGGCAAATTCGTAACGCAAAAGACACTCAACAATTGGTTCGAGTAGCGCAAGCGGCCATGGCAAGCGGTGTTTCCGAAGAATTTCGAGAGGAATTGGCTAAGCGAATCACCGAGCCCGGATTACCTTTGGAGTATCGCCGGGTCTATAGCGACCTTCTTATGGAACCGTGGCCGCAAAACATATCAGCGCAGATGGTGCTTTTCGAGGATTCGAATGCGACCAAGAAACAACAGGCACGATTACAAAAGCAATGGGCGGAGTATTCTTCCGGGGCCCTTGCACGGCTGCACGGCCTGGAACCGGCTTTTCAAGGCCGGCATCCGAATACCGATGTTTCGCAAAGCAATTATTCTCGCGCAGGCGGCACGCGACCGGATCAGGCGGGCAAAGCGGCGGCCGCGGATGCAAAATTCCTTGAAAGAGTCGTGATGAAGCTATGGAGCAAGTCGGTGACGGCTGCTGCCGACGATCGCCTGTACCGAGCAACTTCCTTGGATGAAGCCGCGAACACGATCCTTCTGTCCGCCACCATGCCGAGGGATTCGGTTCGCAAATCGTTGTATGATGTCCTTACACGGAACTGGCAGGATGGACCCAAAGCACTCGCCGAAGTAGGATTATTCGACGGTATTATATGTGAACCGGGTTTTTGGCCGGTGTTGAAGAGCGCGCATTTTGCATCCGACAAACTTGCCGATAACAAGAGATCCACGTCCAAAAATCCAAGGTTGGTGAAAAACGAACCCATTCGCCGTCAAGCTCAACCGGATCCCTGGCAGGCAAGGATCGTGGAACTGCTTCTGGCTAATTGTACACACATGGAAAAAGCGGCCAATGCACATAGAAAGCTTGCTAACCGCAAGGACTCTGGTGTCTCAAAAAAGTTATCGGCGAATGATTTTCCCGTAAAGCTACATGACAATCCCCGTCTGGTGGCCGAATATCGGCTCGAATGGCCCAGCGGGATCAAGAACACGAAATCGGAACTATTGCCAGACGGAACAAAACTCTGGTATGCCAAGTTTAGCCAAACTGCCGTGTTTGAAGTTGTTGTTTCGCAATACTACGGGGGGTTAAAATCATCGCACCGGCATCTGGGGCCGAAAGGATGCTGGCTCGAGAGCCTCAACCCGGTCGATGGTACCGGTAAGATCAGATCAATCGATGTGGTTATCCAGAGAACACCTTCGACCGTACAGGTGTCTACAGGTGCCGGTGAACGATTGTTGATAGATATTCTGGCTGTTGAGATCGAGAATCCGTCTAAATCGACCCGTTAAAAAACGGAATTCTAACCGTTTCTTAACAGTACGCTAACAATCAGATGATAACATGTTAAACATCTGGATTGTTCCAGATCGTAATTAGTGTCAAAATCATATAGCGACGGTGAGTCAGTATGAGTGGATCATTAGTCCTGGTTGTGGAAGACGAAGCGGACATCCGGGAATTGGTTGAATACAGCTTGACCAAGGCTGGATTTCAGGTGACGGGCGTGGTGACTGGCGAGGAGGCCTTGGCGGCGGTTGAGGCACAATCTCCGGACGTTGTGGTTTTGGACCTGATGCTGCCGGGCATTGACGGTTTGAACGTTTGCCGGCGGCTCAAAAAGGATCTTAGAACGAATTCAATCCCTATTGTTATGCTGACTGCCAAAGGCGAAGAGTCGGACGTCGTCCGCGGCCTTGAAATGGGGGCCGACGACTACATTACCAAGCCTTTCAGTCCTCGGGTATTGATTGCCCGACTGCAAGCCGTGCTACGCCGCGCGGCTTCCGAGGAAGAGCATGATGCAAAGGAACATCGTGATATAATCATTCGCAATCTGGAGATACGACCGCGACGTCACGAGGTATTGGTCGATGGCAATGCAGTCGATTTGACCGCAACGGAGTATCGGGTGCTGGTTTTTTTGGCGAAAAATCCAGGTTGGGTATCCACTCGCAATCAGATACTCGACGGAGTTCACGGTGGGAATTATGCTATTACCGAGCGGGCCGTCGATGTGCAGATCGTCGGGCTGCGAAGAAAACTGGGTTCGGCGGGCGAGTTCATCGAAACGGTCCGCGGCGTGGGCTACCGATTCAAGGAGTAACTGGTGTTGAAAAAGCGTATAGCCAGGTCGCTTTTTTTGTCATATTTATGGATCACTCTCATAGCGGTGATTTCTATCGGGCTTTACGGTGCCCATATGACACGAGAGCTTTACCTGCAAAGGACGGCCAAGGACTTGGAAACCCGCGCCCGCTTATGTCTGGGACCGATTCTGGAATCCCTTGACAAAGAAGGCGGCGTTGATGCCGTTTGCAAGAAGTTGGGCCGGGAGACGGACACTCGCATCACCGTAATTCTGCCTGACGGCCGAGTGGTGGGCGATACAGAGGCGGATCCTGCGGACATGGATAATCACAAAGTTCGTCCCGAGATCCGCAAGGCGGCCTCAGGTGAAGTGGGGCGCTTGACCCGTCCCAGCCCGACCCTCAAAGAGGAATTGATGTATGTCGCCATTCCTCTCGAGCGAGATGGTTCGTATGTGGCAGTCGTGCGAACATCGATTCCCGTAACAGAAATTAACCAGGTGGTAGGCAAGATTCGTCAGAAGATCGTAGTTGCCGTGATTGGCGTCATCTGTCTTTTGGCGGTTATAAGCCTCTGGCTATCCGCGCGGATTACCCTTCCCTTGCGCAAGATGAGCGTCGGGGCCGAGAGTTTCGCGCGCGGAGAACTGGAACACCGGCTGCCGCGTGCAAGTTTTGAGGAAATAAACATTTTAGCCGAGGCGATGGATCGTATGGCCGAACAACTGGACGAACGTATAGAGACTGTACAATGTCAGCAGAATGAACTCGAAGCCGTACTCGGCAGCATGGAAGAAGGTGTTCTGGCCATCGACAACGACGCGGTTATTATCAACGTCAACCAAACCTGTGCCGCACTGTTGGGCATGGATCCGGGTGAGCTAAAGGGGCGAAGCGTTCATGAAGTGGTGCGCAAGCCCGACCTGCTCGAGTTCGTCGAGTCGTCGCTTTCCAACGAATCCCCGGTGGAAGACGACATCTTAATGCGCGGCGAAGAGGACCGCTGGTTGAACCTGCACGGTACGGCGCTTTACGACGCCGCCAACCGGAAAATGGGAACGCTTATCGTGCTCCGCGACGTGACACGGCTGCGCCGTCTGGAAAATGTACGTCGCGATTTCGTGGCAAACGTGTCACACGAACTTAAAACGCCCATTACCTCGATAAAGGGTTTTGTCGAAACTCTCATCGACGGGGCTTTTGACAATCGACAGGATGCCTCCCGTTTTCTGGAAATCATCGCCAGACAAGTCAATCGGCTCGATACTATTATCGAGGATCTGTTGACGCTCTCGCGGCTCGAGAAGGGGGCTGAGGAGCAGGGAAACGGGTTTGTGACCGAATCGGTGCGAGATGTCTTGCAGGCATCCATCCAGATGTGTGAAAAGAAAGCCGCGGATAAAAACATCAATGTCCGGTTGGAGTGTGCGGTTGACCTGACGGCGCCCATGAATGGCCATCTGCTCGAACAGGCCGTCGTTAACCTTGTGGATAATGCCGTCAAGTATAGTGAGCCGGGGAGTGAAGTTCATGTCAGCGCCGCCAAAGATGCGGATGACTTGGTAATTCGAGTTCAAGACTGGGGGTGTGGTATCGAACGCAAGCATTTGCCACGGTTGTTCGAACGTTTCTACCGGGTAGATAAAGCCCGCAGTCGTGAGTTGGGCGGAACCGGTTTGGGCCTGGCAATCGTCAGGCATATCGCTTTAGTGCATCGCGGTTCCGTAAGTGTGGAAAGTGAAGTCGGCAAGGGAACTACTGTTAGCTTCATCATGCCTGTTAACACAATGCTAACACCACGCTAACAGGACTATAACGGCCTGGTAATATAATTTCTTAGAAACACGGGAGATCGGCAAGGGCCGTCTCCGGGAACAGTATTGGTTTGATAAACCCCTATTTGGAGGACGTAAGAGTGAACAATCGTTTTTTTATTCCGTTTTTGCTGGCCGGTTTCTTGCTACTGAATTGCCTTGGATGCGGATCGAGCAGCCGCAAAGATAAAGACACCGACGGCAAAAAAAGCAACGGCTCGGAAACTTCAATTAGAGCCGAAGGATCCGACACTATGGTCAACTTGGCTCAGGCCTGGGCGGAGACTTACCACGGAAAACGCGCGGATGTCAACATTCAGGTGCTCGGAGGTGGTTCCGGTGTGGGCATCGCATCCTTGATAAACGGCACCTGTGATATGGCCAATGCCAGCCGTAAGATGAAAGACAAGGAACTGCAAAGCGCGGTTAAAAAAAGTGGTGTCGAACCGGTCGAACACATAGTCGGCTATGATGCCTTGGCCGTATACGTTCATAAAGACAATCCCATAGATTCCATATCCATCGAAGAATTGGCCGAGATTTATGGAGACGGCGGTAAAATCACCGACTGGTCGCAGATCGAAGGCGGCAAAAAACTCGAAATCACCCGCGTCAGCCGCCAGAACAACTCGGGCACATACGCCTACTTCCGCGAAGCCGTTTTGGGCAAAAATCGTGACTATAAGCTGGGTTCCATAGATCAAAGCGGATCCAAGGACGTGGTGGCCCTGGTTTCCAAGACACCCGGCGCAATTGGCTACAGCGGCATGGGCTATGCCACGCCCGAAGTCAAGATGCTGAAGATCAGCAAGAAGAAGGGCGAGCCGGGCACGGCTCCGACCATGGAAAACGCCATCAAAGGCGCATATCCGATTACCAGACCATTGCACATTTACACGCTGGGCGAACCCGAAGGTGTAGTAGCCGAGTACCTCGAATGGATTAACTCCGAGGAAGGACAGGCCGTCGTAAGTGAACTCGGATACGTGCCCGCGGCAAAGAAGTGAGTGATATCCCGGCGTGGGTAAAAACATAAATAATTGGGGCATTTTCGATAGATCGTTGGGTTTTCACAAAGTTGAGCGCAAATAGCACAAACACTTCAGACGGTAGTCGCTCGGGCTTCAGACGCTTCAAGCCGGCTCTGGATAACGTCACCGAATGTACGATAGAATGGACCATCCGCGTTTGCGGATGGAGTGCCATCTTCTTTGTGATGGCCATTTTCTTCTTCGTGTTTCGCACGGCGTTTCCTGTTTTGATTGGTTCCCACGCAACCACCCGAATAGTACTTTCGGGACATAACAACGACCTGGTCCTGGAAGTTCGGCAACGTGGCACCGAATGGAATGGCACGGAGGTGGTGTTCGAGCCTGTCGAAAATTCCGCGGCCGCCGTGACCCATGATCCTCAGTCCGAACAAGTGATCGTGCACTACGTTCCGGGGAAGACTACCGCCCGGCAGATCGTTGACGCCTTCAACGACGGACCTCTCTCAGAGGAAATCAGGGCCGAGTTGGCACCTACCGACAGGTTGTCGGCTCGGAAGAGAAAGGCGA
>JAFGTN010000465.1 GCA_016934075.1 Pirellulales bacterium | reverse complement strand
ATATCGAAACCCATCAGCCCACCTCCTTGCCCGACGCCTGGATGAGCTTGATCGCCTCCACGCCATTGACTACACGCCCGACGCCCATCTTGCCCGGCTTGCCGTTGTACGTGCGATTACACACGCTCTTGAGGCCCAACAGGGTTTCGATCTGCAGGAAGTCGATGTCACGGTCAAATTTCAGGACGACGTAGTTACTCTCCTCATCGAGCTCGGTGGCGAATTCCACATCGGGTGGTTCGAGCTCCTCGGCTATGTCATCGAGCAGTTTGTCCACCTCGGCATCGTCGAAACCGACATCGGCTATGTCACAGCCGAGTTCCCGCAGGTCCAGCAGTTCCGCGACAAGCTTCTCGTCGTCCCAGTCGGATTTCTCATGGCTGCGGTTGTCAGCGATCCGGTAGGCTTTCGCCTCCTCGGGGGACAAGTCTTTCGCCACGTGCACGGGTACCTTTTCCCGGCCGAGTTTCTTCGCGGCCTTCCATCGGGTATGCCCGACGATGATAATTCCGTCGCCGTCGACGACGATCGGTTGCCGCCAGCCGTACTTCTCGATGAACCCGGCCACCTCCGCGACGGCCTTGTCGTTCTTTCGAGGATTGTTCGCATAGGGTTTCACCTGAGCTACAGGCCACCACTCCACATTCAATTTTGTTTCGTCTGTCATTTTTGTTTCTCCCAAAAGCAAGAAAGAGAGTTCAACGTTCCGACTGTTCCCGATGCAGTCATCTCGCATTTTTGTTCCGGGAAGGACCCGCTCGTGTGATTTCCAATTCGACCCGTGGATTCTCACGGTCTCTCAGAACGCGTACGGGCATGTGTACGAGGCCTGCGTCGTCTTCGATGATGTGGGCGTCGGCCAATCCATCGAAAGCCGATTTGAGGGCCGCTAATAGATTGTCACGATCACGACTGCGGCTATCGCAGAAGTAGAACGTCGCCTGACACGTCGCATCACGCCAACGATCGCCAACGCCACCATTGCGAGAGACAGCTTCCGCCCAGGCGTACGTGCGATACTTGCGAATTGCCCTGGCCTTGGCAGCCCAGTGACACCGGGCGTTGGGTGAGAGATCATGTGGAGGAAGGGGTAAGCATACAATCAGAGAATTCCGATTTGGCTTTTCTCCCTTATTTATATTTCTATAAGTTATATTCATTAAATATATCTACCTACTGATAAATAAGAATATGTTCTGTTATGTCCTGTCCTGTAGTTCCAAAGGTTTGGCGGGTGCTGGTATTCCACTACCACACTGCTACCACTGCTCTACCAGCGTAATACCAGTGCGCTCCCACTACGCTACCACTCCACTGGTAGCGTGATGGTAGTTAGATGGGAGTGGATTGGTGATGCTCTATCTTCTCCAGCCACCCGATACGCTCATCTATAAGCACGCTGAAGGCCATATCGAAGGCGTCTACATCCAATCCCGTGGCGTCCGCCAGGTCTTCGGCATCGAGTGGATTCTCGCCGTCTATGAGCACGCCTCGCGGTTCGCATTTGCTGGCAACCTGGAGGATGAGAATCCACGCTGCCAATAGGTCTCCCTTGCGTTCATGACGCATGAGCCTACGAAAGCTCTTGCCGTCGTGCTTGTTCGGGACGGCCACCCACGTCATACGCCCGCATTTGCGTGTCTGAGCCTTCTCGAAATACTTGTTCCAATCCTTCACTCTATAAATTGGTTTTTTCATACTTCACCATTCATACGCGATTTCGATGGAGAGTTGAATTCGACTTGCCGTGATTCCTGAAATAATCCATTGCCGTGCATCCTTGTAGGGCTTCGGCGGCTGGATTACCTTTACGCTACTGCACACGCCCACCATCTGACGGGCCAGGTCCGCCGCACCTTCCTGCCCGGGGTAATACACCGACTCGTCTGGCCGGAAATGGGCTTCGTCACGGTCGGACACAATCACCACCGAGCGGCCGGCCAGCATCTGCATCAGCTGCGGTCCGCCTCCTCGACAACTCGGCCGACCAACGGCAGAAAATCCAAGGTCCAGCAACGCCGCGGTATCCGTCGGGCCTTCGGGGATCAATACCGGGTCATGTAACGCCCGGCGGGGATCGTAGAACAGCCCTTGCTTGCTTCCCGACACACACCATTTGTCCCCTTCGTTGTTTCGCAGGCGCAGGCCGGTGACGTCGCCCTCCGCATCCCGCATGGGAAACGACCACGCACCATGGCAGCCCGCCCAGGCCGCATCGAGACGTTTCAGGCTGTGCAGCGTGACACCCAGGCTGTCGGCAAGATGGGCAAGCCACGTCCCCTTTGTAAGGGACAGGTATCGTGCGTGGATCTCCGCGAACCGGGCAAGCCGCTGTTTCGGCATGGGCGTATACACCCGACGGGGCGGGGGTGGGGGCAGGCTTTCGTCAAAAACGCCTGTCCTGTGTATCCACCCAACCGCACCGTCGGAACCGGTCACCGGGCGTTCGGATTCAACTCGCATGCACCGGACAATGGTGCCATCCTCACTGATTCCGCACCAGTCCGCCCGGCCACAGACCGGGCACGGACGCCGCCTGGACACCCCAAGCCACTGCACGGGATCGTGATGCACCGCCAGACCGGTCGCTGCCTGTTTCCAGTCGAACGTCATGCACCTGCTTCCTTGATCCGCTTCGCCACGGCCTGCCGTCGCCAGTCACCGCGAAGGCCTTCGTCCTGGAGCTCGGTCAGCAACTCCACCGGCGCCTTGGCGATGGCTGCCAAAACGTCCTTCTGTTTTTTCTTGGGACCGTGCTGGATCAGTTCAATGCAGGACATGCAGACATCACGCTCCACGTCCTCCGTGCCGCCGCAAATGATGCACGCCGGGTTGGCGGGGGTATCATTCGGTGCATCTTCGCGGAGAGACAACGTCGTGATTCGCTCGCCGATGGCCTTGAGCTTATACTTCGGCAGCTTCAAGGTCTTGGCATCCTTCACCATGTCCGCCAGTGCGACGCCGTCCACGCACGCGGCGATGAGTTTCAGGGCATCGTCTTTGGCTGCCTTGAGGATATCGCCGACGATGAGTTTCCGCAGAATGTCCTCCATGGTCGGACGCGACGGTTTTTTTGAATAATTTGAAAAATCGACGCCCCATCGACTCGCCAGTTCTTCGAGCGATTCGATGTGCTTCATCATGCCCTCGTCGAGCGGGACATTCTCCACGTCGCCCGAGTAACCGATACGCGGTCCCGTGTGCGCATCCAGAGCCGCGGCTTCGGTAATCATCTTCCCGAGTACCGTCCCGGGTATCTTCTTACCACCCAACCAATCTGTAAGGGTGGGAAGGTCGCGGCAGTCGTAACCGTCACCGTTGTGAAGAAACAGCACGAGGAAGGTTTCCAGCATTTCAATCTGGCAGCATTCCTCGGCCTTGTCGAACTTCATGGTTACATGACCACCGATGGCCTGAGCGATGCGATTCGCGTACCTGAACAACTCGACGGCGTACATCTGCTCGTCGTTCCACGGGAATTGCTTTCGCAATTTGGCGATACGCTTCTCCCGCTGCTCGTAGCTTTCGTTAGCACTACCCGCCTTCGGTTCATCCTGTTCCGCATCTTTGGCCTTGGCTTTTTTTTGCTCCTCGCGGGCCTTGTCGCGCTGCTTCTTGACGGGATCTTTCTCCCACGCCTTGGCCTTCGCCTGGAAGCATGCGGGATTGGTGCAGTTGCCACGCTTGGAAGTCCGCTCGATATTCAACGCGTCGAATAAACCCGGCTCTGTCTCGGTGTTGTCCGGGCAGCCCAGACAGGGACGGCGCTTCGCATACTCGACATCTTGCGGCCAATGGGCGGAACCCATCTTGCAGAGCTTGTACTTGATTTCCTTGCGGATATCGTTGAGGGGCATGAGGTAATCGCCCTTGATGGCGTTATCCCACGTCTTATCGTTCCAGAATTCTTTGCCAAAAAACCCGATGGCACGTGCGGCCATGTCCACTTGGTCCTTGTGATCGCCCAGCCGCGCCAACAGCAACGCATGGCCCAGTGGCAACCGGCCCATCGCAACAAGGTCCGCGACCTTCTCGTCAAGCCGCAACAGGTCCAGCCGTTGTCGGGCCCATGCGACGGATTTTCCCATTTTGCTTGCCGCTACGTCGATGGGGAACATACTGCCTTCCACCAGCGTCTGCACACACCGGGCTTCTTCGATGGGGTTCAAATCTTCCCGCAGGATGTTCTCGATCACCTGCGCCTCGGCGATCTGCTCGTTGGTCCAATCCTCAACCACGATGGCGGGGATGTCCGTTCGTCCCGCCTTCTCGGAAGCCTTCACGCGGCGATGCCCGAAGATCATCGCGTATCGCCCGTTGCGGAAACACACCTTGATCGGCTGCTGCACGCCAAGCGTGGCGATGGAATTCGACAGTTCTTCCAGCTTCGCAGGATCCATCGTCTGGCGGTGATTGCTCACCGGGTAGTCGATGGTGTCGAGAGGGACCATTTCGATCTGTTCCGCTATTTCCATTTTTTCTGCAATACCGGTCATTTCAATTGCTCCTTACGTTGGGGTTAGGGGTTAATGGTTTTTTAAAATGCAAATTCACAAGGACTGCCAAAGGCACAAAGTTCACGAGGAAGGTTCAGATTCTGAGAGGGATGATTGACAAGTCTTTGTCGGTGGGTAAGACTATCACTATTGGGAAAAAACTTATTTGGGAGAATCCAATGGCGGTTATTGATTGGGAGTCGGTGATTAAGGTAGTAGGACCGATTATTGCTGCGATTTTTGCAGCTGGCGGAATCGGTGGCGTCTGGCTTAATCACTGGTTGAAAAAAAGAGACAAAAAACAGGAACGTCGAGAAGAAGCGGTAAAACAAATAAGCATGGCTGAATCTGCAATGAGTGACGTAAAAATTGAAATATTCAAAAAACGTACGATAGAAGATAAAGAAGATTACCTGAACTGCATGGATGTGATTGCTGTGGATATTACAGAGGCATGCGTTGAACAATTGCGCTGGGTTTTTCACGAGTTCAATGGTGTTGTCTCGAAGAAAGAGCGAAATTTGTTGAAGAAATGCATTAAGTCGGCAGAGACAATTTTGATGATTCGAGATAACGAAAACATGTATGAAAGAGGTGGTAAAGCAGATCAGCTTTATACAGATGTTTTGTCTTTGCGGGACATGATGATAGGTAAAATGTAATTTGTTTTTTCCTCTCATCAATACACCGTGACCTTTCGTTCTGGTGCTGTTTCCGTATCCACTCTCCGCCAACCATTGGCGGCGATGGCGTCGATCACCTCTCGGGCCTGGTGGAAGCTCACGTCGGTGCGATAGCCGTACCTGGCGAGAATGCGGGCCTGCTTGTAGGTGCATTTCTGCTGGTCGCGGCGATTGATGATCTCACCGATGAGTTGGTTGGCTTGGGTGAAGTTCAGGCCCCGCGTGGGCACGCCGGACTTGTCCAGAAAGGCGATCATCTTTTCCGACGGTTGACGGCCTTTATCCCAGCCGCGTTCGCGTCGCGGTTGCAGATCGAGTACATCGAACGGGTTGACGGTATTGACGGAGTATTTCGCCTTCACGCGAAGCGCCGCCCTTCGTGCCCGGGCCTTCTCCTCGGCGATGTCCCTCTCGGCGTCCTGCAGGGCCATGTCCATGTCCACTGGCCCGCTGGATTCCTCGGCCTTCTTTCGGGCCCGTTCGACAACAGCGTCGTTATAGCGCCCGCCGAGGATATCCGCCGTCGTGATGAGCTTGTGCTTTCCCGCATTGCCGACGAAGTCCACGATTTCGCAATGGGGTTTGTCGGAACCGGCAATCATCGCACGCCGTGCCGCGGCGTCGGGGACGTCGTTCAGACGATGGGCCAGTTCATCGAGAGGGCGGGTACCACGGCCTGCCATCTGTGCGTAGAGCGCCCGGCTTTGGGTTGGCCGGGCCATCACCACCAGTTGGATACCCGGTTCGTCGAACCCCTCGGTCGCTACGCCGACGTTGCACAGGAACTGGAACCTGCCGGCGGCATAATCGGCGAACATCTGCCGCCGATCCTCTTTGGGCGTGTTTCCGCAAACGAACCGGGCGCAGTTGCTTTGATGCCGGTTGAGAATCTCGCACAGCCGTTCGGCGTGGGCCACGGACGCGGCGAAGATCAGCGTTTTACGTCCGTTGGCAATGTCGATCGTGGGGGAGGCGATTTCATGGAGCATGCCCTCGAATTCCATCACCCTCGCCAGGTCCGCGCCGTTCAGATCGCCCGCCGTCGTGCGCACCTGGGACAGGTCCAGCCCGTCCACCGTGACGCATCGCTGCATTACCGGCACGAGCCAGCCGTCGTGAATCGCATCGGGCAATTCGTAATCGAACGCCACCGACTCGAATACCTGCCCCAAGGCGGCTTCATCCGTCCGGTCGGGCGTGGCCGTCACACCGAGCACCTTCAGTTCCGGGTTCTGGCGGTAATACTGGATCACCCGGCGATACGTGGGCGCTACCGCGTGGTGGGCTTCGTCGATCACGAGAAGCGAGAATTCCGACGGGTCGAACCGCGTCATGCGACCGTCGCCGTCGCATCCGGCGATCTGCGTTTGCACCGACGAAACCACCACCGGCGCCTTGCCGAAGATGCCAGACGCGGCCCGCATCTCGGCCATTTCGATGTCCACGTTCACGCCGACGACGCGCTTGATCTTCTCCGCCGCCTGGAAGATCAGTTCTTCCCGGTGGGCGATCACCATCGCCCGGCCCTTGCACAAACGAAGGTGCTCCGCAATGACAGAAGCCAGCACGACGGTTTTGCCGGTGTTGTGAGTGACGGTAAAGTCACCCATTAAGAAGCGACCATCACCACTCAGGGAGAATCCGTAGTAGTCGTCTTCACCGACAGTTTCGATACGAAAGCCGGTTCGTAAAACATCTTTTATTTGCTTTCGTGGCGTGGCTTTTTTTCGGACCACCCTACAGGGAATAATAGAACAGTCGCCGCTGACACTCACTCGCCAATAAATTCCACCTCGTCCGTTTTGGTCGTATTTTTCCGCGGGAGTTACGTATGCCGCCAATCCAACAGAACGAGCAATGAAAGCCAGGTCATTAGAGAGTCGCCTGGACTTTGATATAAAATCAAATCCGCCGTTTCTTTGGTGGCCATCGGTATCCAGAAGCCCGGCAAGCATTCCAAGCCGATCTTCACGGCTTGCTGTTTTGTAGGCGAGCGGGACATGTTTCTTCATGCTGTCGGCGTTGTCGAGACTGAGTTTTGCGAGCCACCTGAGCCGGAAATTTGCGGCCGCATGGGAATTACGTTCGATGGATCGGAACGCATAACAAATAGCTTGCCCGCAATCAGAGTTCGTTGGAACAAGCGACAAGCCATGTTTCCGCAATTCCTGATGTACCGCCTGAATTACTTCATCATCAGGACTTGTGAATGACAGGTTTTGACGGAAACAGCCGTCGCCCAAAAGAGCACCAAGAACATACGGGGATAGGCGATTGGGTTCATGCCACCAACCCGGTTGTATAACTTGAAATTCCGGCACACCAGTTCGAAAGAGCTTATAAACATGCTTGCGGCTTTTGGCCCACGTAAACCATT
>JAFGTN010000464.1 GCA_016934075.1 Pirellulales bacterium | reverse complement strand
CCGCTTGCGGCAGTTTGAGCCTTGCCAAGTACGGGTTCCTCTTCTCTGTTTGGCGTGAATAGAGAAGAGGAACCCGTACTTGGCCGGAAACATATATGAAGTCGAAATTGCATCGATGTCCGTCGATCCGAAGCCGCCACAAGCGGCTGGGCTAACAAGCTATTCATTCATATGTACCCACTAAAATGTACGAAGAACCATTAATTATTGATCATTGGACATTAGGCATTGGTCATTCCTAATTCATTCTTCTTTCGAGCTTCCTAATTCGACATTTTCGTCTCCTGCCCTCTATCCTCTATCCTCTACGTCAGCCAGGTGCGCCAGCAATAGCCCTTCGGCTTGTCGCAGCCAGCGGCGCATTGTTTCTTGGTCTTGTGGATCGACGTTTGCGTGCTGCAGTTCGGTGGGCGATTTTTCCATTAACGGTGTCAGGCAGCGAGTCGTTTCGGCCAATAATTCGTCGTTGTCGGCCAGCCGATCGATATCGCGCAGTAGCTCGCCCAACAGGTCTCCGCCAGCCTTGAGCTTATCGCGATCGATGGGCGGTGCCGTGTTGAGGTGGATCTGTTCGAGCCAGATTTCGCCGTCGAAATGGTTCGCCGCGTTACGCAGTTCGGCCAGCAACTCTTCGCGGGTTTCGTGTTTGGTCAACTCGGCGTGTAATTGTGTCCGACCGCTCACGGTCAGCCGCACGGCTGCCAACCGGCCTTCGCTCTGTTCGTGACACTCATGAAATCTTCGACCGGCCATGTCGAGCAGTTCCGCTCTTCCGGAGTTTTCGTCAAGTTCAATTTCCAGACGCCGCCACCGCACGACATCGGTGGCGCGGAATTCCATGCTTTCGATCCGACCGTTCTCGACGCCGACAAGCCAGCATCCTTTGGCGTCGGACTCGTTTATGTGACGTCCCTGGGTATTACCCGAAAAAGCGATCACCGGTGAAGAGTCGTTGACGATATCACGTCGATGGATATGCCCCAGTGCCCAATAGTCGTAGCCGAGGGCGGCGAGCTTTTGGGGGCTGGTTGGCGCGTATGTGTCGTGCACGCTACTGCCCGTCAGACTGGTGTGCAATACGCCGATATTGAACATGCCCTCGACCGGTTGGGGATAGTTGTCGGTGAGATCGTGGGGCACATCACGCTTGGCAAAGCCCTGACCGTGCAGAGCAACGCCCATATCTTTGAGCTTGAAGGTCTGTGGGTGGCGAACGGAAAACTCATGTACGTTTTCGCCCCAAGTAACGGCTTTGCGGACTTCACTGGCCGAGTCATGGTTACCGCGTAGTATGTAGACGGGAATGCCGCCGTTGGCTGTTGCCAGGCGTCGGAACTGGGCGGCCGTCCAAAGGCCCGTCTTCATATCTTTCCAGGGTCCATCAAAGAGGTCGCCGGCGAGTATTACAAAATCTACCGTCTGCTCGATGGCCAGCGAAACCAGCGCGCCGAATGCTTCTCGTGTCGCCTCGCGGAGCCGCTCGACTGGCGCGCCTTCGTACGCCTCGAGCCCCAGCAGCGGGCTATCGATGTGAAGATCGGCCGCATGGATGAATTTCATGACATAACGCCAATAGGTATTGTGTAGGATTTAGAGCAACAAGCGAGTATTTTCGTATTGTCGATTTTTATGACCCATGAGTCTACCCGGCAGCCGCTTAGCTGGCAATGTATTTGATTTGAGTTCGCTGTCACTGGATTATACATGAATAACTGATATTGTTCAGAATACTAACCCGAAGCGCAAGCGAGGGGGGATTGTGGGTAGTGAACATTTCACTCACTCGCTTGCGCTTCGGGATAGTGTGGCCCAAAAAAACAAATATCCGAATAGCTGGGTAAAAATGGTAATATGGAAAATATAAAAAAGCTTTTTCGGTTGCAAAATGTTTAACGATTACATTAAGCGATGTCGATAAATGGCTCGGAAGGCGGTCCTGGACCGTTGGATTGTGCATTGCGGGGGGGCCCCAATGTACTCGAGCTGAAGCCATGCTCCTACTGCAACACTACAAAGCTATTGCTAAAACATTACTCTCCGGCACTGGCGGAACCCTACAGTTGGGTATCGCTGCCATCACCCTTATGGCAGTTTTCGCCGGAGTATCCCAGGCACAAACTTCGAACGCGGCGCCGACGCCGGGTAGCGTTACGTCAACGGATGTATTCGAAGATGTATTCGCCCCAGTACCTTGGCAGGCAAATCCGCGTTCTTCGCGCATTGTGCAAACTTCGTACTGGCGTGGAACATCCCAGGCAAGCAAGCCGCGTGATGTTTCGCGTAAGCCCGAGGCGGCCGAGAATGAAGTCAAGCGTGAGAGCCGAAAAGCGTCTGCCGTCCGAAATACCGATTCGACCAGGCGGGTGAAGCCGGTTGCCTACGACAACATAATTTCCGCCAACGACGATGGCGGCTATGTGCTGGATCCGGTTGCCGATGAGCAGATCCAGGCCCCGGTCGGCCAGCCCATGGAGGTGTACGAAGATGGCATGAGTTATGAGCCCATGCAACGTTCCTATGGCGGGATGGCTTACGGCGACGTATATGGCGATCCGGCCATGACTCATCCCTGGCAGGGTGGCGAATATTGGTTCAATCCACGTGACGGTATACCACCGTTCCTATGCCGTTTTCCACATTGGTTGGGATTCGCGCGAGGTCGGCTGTATTTCCGTGGCGAATATCTGGTCTGGTGGACGGCCGGCAACGATACGCCGCCGCTGGTAACGACAAGCCCGCTTGGAACAGCGAAAGATGACGCCGGTGTATTGGGCGAACAAGGCACCTCGATTCTTTACGGCGGCGATAAACGCAACACGGGACAGCAGTCGGGCGGCCGATATTCGTTGGGTTACTGGCTCAGCGATGCGCAATGCTTCGGTTTCGAATTGAACTACCTGCACATCGGTAAAGTAGAGGATACGTTCTCCACCGACTCCGATGAGACGGCGATTATCGCGAGGCCGTTCACGAACGCCGTAGGCGGCGACCAGGATGCCGCTCTGGTATCTTTTTCCGGTACGCAGGAAGGCGATTTGTCGGGCTCGATAGATATCGAATCGATCACCGAATTCCGTTCGTTCGAGTTCCTCTTCCGACGGGCCGTGGTACAGAACTGCAATCATCGCATCGATGTGGTTTTCGGATACCGCTACGGTCGCTTGGATGATCGTCTGACAATAACGGACAATGTCTTGGAACTTTCCGGAGAAGAGTTGGAATTTGACGGCTACGACCGCTTCGATACCAGAAATCGTTTCAACGGTGCCGAGTTCGGCGTAGTTCTGAATAAACGTAGCGGTCGCTGGGGACTCGAATTGCTGGCAAAGTTGGCCGTGGGCCGCACGAAGTCGACGGTCGAAATCGCCGGTTCCACGATGATTGATAATGCGGATACCTATGATGGAAGCATTTTAGCTCTGCCCACGAATATGGGGACCTATAAGACCAAGGAAGTGGCGGTGATGCCGGAAATCGGCGCCAACCTGATGTACAACATCTCGCCGCGAATCGCGTTTACCTTCGGTTACACGTTCGTCTACATGAGCCATGTAGCCCGGCCGGGCGATCAGATCGACACGTTTATCAACACGTCACAGTTCCCGCCCAATACTCTCAACGGTGTGGGCTTGCCCGAGTTCCACTTCCAAACGACCGATTTTTGGGCCCACGGCATGAACTTCGGTTTCGATTTCCGCTTCTAGCAGTCGTGGCGATCGGTTGCGATTGCCGCGAAAAGACAACAGAGAAGCAGCAAAAACATGCCCGCCATTGTGCGGGCATGTTTGCGTTGGTGCGGAGAATGGTATAATGGGTACTCCTTCGATCATTTTCTCCGGAGCCAACAGGAAATTCTGCCATGAAGATCAAGCATGCACTGGTATTGGCGATTTTTTTCTCAGTCGCGGCACTTCACCGATCGGCAACCGCCCAAGTGGTTTTACAGACCGACGACGTGCGGCTTGAAATCGAAGAGAATGGGAAACTCAAGAGCCTCACGTCCAGACTCAATGGTGCTGAAATTGCCTCGCTCTCGAATCCGGAACCGGTGGCCACGATCTATCGCGGTGGACGATCGGTCCCTGCATATTCGGGAAAATATGCCGCCTCGACCAAGCGATGGATCTACAAAGGAGGTCACTCGTATCCCGCAACCCGGGTGACACTGTCCGCGGACATGCTTTCGATCGACTTCGGTGAGGCGAACGTTAAGGCGAAGTATCGGATAACTACCAAGCGAGACTACCTGACGCTGGAATTACTCGCCCTGGAAGGCGAACCCATAGACCGTATCGACATGTTTCGGCTTGGCGTAAGGAAGCTGCCGTATCTCGGCCAGTGGGTAAACGCGGTCTATGATGATCGCTTTGGGATCTGCCTTTGCGCCGGCAATCTCAAGACCGATGCTCAGATGGATCGGCACACCTACCACGTGCTGATGCGAGCAACCGCCGAAAAGGAAGTGGGATTCCGGGGAGCCACGGCGGTACTGTTCGGATGCCATGATCCCAAAGAGAAGTTTCTCGACTCCATGACAATCGTCGAGCATGATTTCAACATGCCGTCCGGCGCAATACACCGCCGCCGGCCCAGCCAGAGGTATTCTTACTTATGGCCCACTCGCCCTACACCGGAGAACATCGATGAGTACATCCGTTGGGCCAAACGAGGCGGTTTCCGGATGATCTTGTTTTCTTACGGGGCCTTTGCGAATGGTGCGGGACATTTCCGGTGGAAATCAAGTTTCCCGGGCGGAATGGCCGACCTTCAAAAGATGACCGATGCAATACGCCGCGCGGGGCTTAAAGTGGGATTGCACATTCACTATAGCAAGGCACACAAGATCGATCCTTACGTGACGCCCGTGCCGGACGAGCGGCTACACAAAGTTCGTACATTTACGCTCGCTGAACCCGTGGACGCCGGCGCCGACACGCTCTCGGTCAAGGAAAACCCCGAGAAATGTACGTTGGACGAGGGCAGACGGATCCTTAAAGTGGGCAAAGAGTTGATCGCCTATGAAAACTACACGACCGAACCGGTCTTCATGTTCACCGGATGCCGGCGCGGTCACCTGGGCACCACCGCGGCAGCCCATAGCCAAGGCGATCAGGTCGGGCTGTTAGACGTGGATACCTGGCCCTCCTTTATTCGCTTCGACCAGCGGACCGACATCCAGGACGAGACGGCCCGGCGGATCGCCGACATTTACCACAAAACGGGTCCTTACGAGATGGTCTATTTC
The DNA here is from genome assembly GCA_016934075.1 of Pirellulales bacterium. Taxonomy (GTDB): domain Bacteria; phylum Planctomycetota; class Planctomycetia; order Pirellulales; family Thermoguttaceae; genus JAFGTN01. Next base: position 1,144 of record JAFGTN010000464.1, on the reverse strand, counting down.
GACGGGGCCGAGGACGTCCACGAACCGTTCTGGTATAACGTTGCTTCCGCGCAGTATCGCGTTTATCGCCTTCTGGATCCACCACCGCCCATATGCGAGGCGGCCCACTACACCCACTTCAGTTGGCACATGATCACCCGAAGTAACGCCTACGATACCGTCGCCCCGCCGGAAGGCATGAAGGATTTCTGCCGCCTGATGCCATGCCCCACAGCGGCTGAGCGGGTGAAGGATTTTTCCCGTATCGACTTCGGCTGGCTGGGGCAATTCGGTAAAAGCAAGAGCGGCTATGCCGGTCCCGACGTGTATGAGTACGTGATCAGCCGGGCTGCCGCGTGGGATTGCCCCATTTCCTTGAAGGTATCTTCGAAAGGTCTTGAGTCTCATCCTCGGCGAGAAGATTGCTTCGAAGTGATAAAAACTTGGGAAGACGCCCGCCTCGGAAACCACCTCGGCAAAGCACAGCAAGAATTACTCAAAAACGTTTGCCTTGAACATGCAAGCTATGTCTCTTGCTACGATCAGCGTGAAATATGGAACAACTGTTGTTCAAATAGTAATCTGACCGACGCGCAGCGGGCAATCCTCGCCGACCGACGCGAACACCATCTGCTGTTGAACGAGCAAGGACAATACGAATTGGTTGAGATCGACGAGATTCCCAACGTGGCCGGTGGTGCCCTCAAGGCGTATAGTTTTCGCCGCGCCTCACAACCCGACGACACCTGCGTGCTCATCTGGGCTGTCTACGATGATGTAAAACTCAAGTTACCCCTGGGCGGAGACCGGCTGAAGGTCATGCGACCGTTTGGCAAGCAGACGCCTTTCCGGTCGGACGGCGAATCCAGCGTTGTTGCAATCGGTAATCGAAAGTATCTCTTGCTCACACGGACCGATTCCGCTCAGGCCGGAGAAATACTCCGCCGGGCGAAGGCAGTTCGGTGAATGTGTGATGGAACTGGACTTTTGCAAAATTGAGAGTCAAGGGCACATGTAAAAGAAAGCTTTGCGAAGCGAAGGTTTCTTTTACATTGTCTTGACTGACACTAATTCATTGACAGAGAAGAGGAACCCGTACTTAGATTAGCAGCGTCTACATAGCAGCGGCACTTGCAGAGCCATAACTCCATGGTATTTATAAATT
>JAFGTN010000463.1 GCA_016934075.1 Pirellulales bacterium | reverse complement strand
CAAGCTTGTCAGGGGTGTGGCTACCGGAATCGATAAAGTTGCGCCACAGCGGCATTTCGCCTGTTTGCCGGCCAACTCGTCGCGTAACTGGTAGCTATGCCCGCACTTCGAACAACGAACTGAGATCGGCATTTTTCACCCCCCAGTATATCGAATGCGATTGATTCCCAATGGTCAAGATACCCAACCGAAATGAGGGGTGTCAAGCACAATTCGGACGGTTGCGAGGAATATTACTGGAAAAGTCGGCCTAAAGCTCCTGGATCATTTTCACCAGCCCCTCAACACCGCCTTCAAACAGTTCACGGCCCAATTCTGCATTGGCCTCAGTCGGATCACCCATCACGCCGATTTTGACTTCTTTGCTTTGGCTGATGTGGGGTATTTCGTACTTGGAATTGGTGTGCAGTACGGGAGCTTGATACTTGTCCGGATCTTCCTGCAGCATCCTGGCGATATGATCCACATCACGAGGTTTGGCATCCTTGACCAGGTCTGGACGCAGGTACATTATCACCGATGTTTCCACCAGGCCGGCATGGTAATCTTGTTCCGAAAAGTACTTGTTCCAGAGGGGGCTCGGTTGCATGACGTCTGTCGCGGCGATGGTCACGTCGGCAAAGGCCTTCTCTTGCCAGAGAAAATACTTCAGCCCTTCCTTGACGTCGCGAAGGTTTTCCGACCCGCCGTGCCCGAAAAGAACCATAATCTTTTTCATGCCGTACTGGGCCAGGCTGCGACAGATATCGCGGACATAAAGCGACGTGATGTGCGGCGAGACGTTTAGAGTTCCCGCCAATTCGCCACCAGAAAAACTGTAAGGAACCACGGGCGCCACAAAACATCCTAATTTCGCCCCGGCCGCCTTTGCCATTGAATAGCCGATGATAGAGTCGGTCGAGAGCGGTAGGTGATAACCGTGTTGTTCAGTGCAACCCAGCGGCAAAATCACGGTCTGCGTGCGCTCTCGCTCCCGCTCGAAATCGGCAACCGTCATTTCTTCTATCAGCAAGGCTTTCTTCGTTTCCGCCGTCATCGCTAACTCCCGAGTATGGGTAAGGTCTATTTTTGTTGGAATATCGGACTTTTGCAAAATTGCGAGTCAAGGGCACTTGTAAAAGAAAGCTTTGCGAAGCGAAGGTTTCTTTTACATTGTCTTGACTGACACTAATTCATTAACAGATAACAAGTTAACATCTCTGTGGCGTTTAGATATAATTTGCCGGCTGCGCCGCCAATTTATATCTAAGTGCCCTTGACTCGCAATTTTACAAAAGTCCAAATAATACGCCTAAAAAATGATAATCCACCCCGAGCACATCAGCAAGACACAGGAAAAGTAGTACTTTTTACATTTGGAGTAAAACGCATTCTTTCAGTCGTGTTTATCCGGGAGAATCGCCGCTGATGAGGGATGTGTTACATATCATGATACCGAACCGGGCGTGGGCCTAAATTGTCTTGGACCACAATCCCGTACTAAGAACGTGTTTGATGCCTCTGTAAGGCCCCTTGGCTGATTTCGCTAGGTGCGGGTATACTTTGGGCTTATATAGTGGGAAATCCCCACCGGTAGTAAAAATCACCATGTAACATAAGGTTTTCCGGATACGGGAAGCAGGGGAACCGCAAAGAACGGGTTGTCATGACACGCATCGCCATACTCGGAGCCACGGGCTATACGGCTCTCGAACTGATCAAGATCCTTCTGCACCATCCGGATGCAGAAATCACCACCCTTACCAGCAGGCAGGAAAGCAACCCCCCGATTGCGATGGTTCATCCGTCGCTTACCGACCGCCTGGATCTGTGCCTCGAGAACCTGGGGCCCACCGAAGTTGCCAGTCGCGCGGATTGCGTTTTCAGTTGCCTTCCGCACGGTGTAACCGCCTCGCTTGTTCCGCATTTGCTGGATGCCGGCTGCCGTGTGATCGATTTCAGTGCCGATTATCGACTTAACGATTCCGAGGTATTCGAGCAGTGGTACGGGCAAAAACACAGCGATCCAGATAGATTGGGCAAGGTGGTCTATGGATTACCGGAGTTGTTCCGCGAAGACATTATCGACGCGCCGCTGGTGGCCAATCCCGGTTGCTATCCGACATCGGTGATCCTGGCCCTGGCGCCGCTTCTGAAAAAAGGCATGATCAAACCCACTGAGATCATCGTCGACTCGAAGAGCGGGCTCTCGGGAGCCGGCCGCACGCTGAAATTGACGACCCATTACGCCGAATGTAATGAGAGCCTTTCAGCCTACAATATCGGACGCCACCGACACACGCCCGAAATCGAACAGATCTTGAGTACCGCGGGTAATACGAATGTCGAGATTATTTTCACACCGCATCTGATCCCCATGGACCGGGGTATTCTGTCGACGGCTTATTCTCTGCCTGTGGGCGAGGTATCGGAAGAAAAACTCCTCGACACTTTGAGAGAATTTTATGCGAACGAACCTTTCGTGAGAGTTGTCGACCATTTACCGGGCACGAAAGACACGATGGGAACCAACTATTGCGATATAACCGCTCGAGTCGTGCGGAATCGTGTTTTGACGATCAGTTGTATTGATAATTTAATCAAAGGCGCCTCGGGCGCGGCGGTACAAAATTTCAATTTGATGTATGGGCACGATGAGACCACGGCTTTGTAGATAATGATCAATGAACAATGTTCAATGATCAATAAATCACATGTAAGGTGTTGATATGGTGTTTAGGCTTCCCAAGGGATTTCGCTTCGCCGGTGTTCACTGCGGGGTGAAAAGCGATCCCAACAACCGAGATCTGACCCTTGTTGTTTCCGATACACCCGCAGTTGCGGCGGGTGTATACACACGGAACTTGGTGTTTGCCGCGCCGGTCGCCGTCGACAGAGCACGCACACCTTGCGATGAAATCCGTGCGGTTGTGGTTAACTCGGGCAATGCCAACGCATGTACGGGCAAGCGAGGCCAGGCTGATGCGCTGCGCATGGCCGAGTTGGCCGCCGCTGTTTGTTCGGCCCCGGCCGAAGCCGGCCTGGTGATGTCCACGGGCATTATCGGCGAATTTATGCCCATGGAAAAGATCGAGAAGGGTATCGCTTCCGCCGCCGAGCAGTTGGGAGACGATGCAGATGCCTTCGACGCGGCCGCGCGGGGCATGCTCACGACCGACACGGTAACCAAGGTCTCTTCACGAGAGCTCACCATCGGTGGCAATGAAGTATGCATTGCCGGGATGGCCAAAGGCGCCGCCATGATCGGCCCCAATATGGCCACCATGCTGGGCCTGATTCTAACCGACGCCGCGATAAGCAAGGAAAACGCGCAAGCCGTTCTCGCATCCGCTATTGCCGATTCGTTCAACTGCATCAGTGTCGAAGGACACACCAGCACCAACGACACGGTTCTGCTTCTGGCCAACGGTAGTGCGGAAACCGCGCTGCTTGCGGGTGACGATCTGACGGCCTTTTCAGCCGCGGTAGCCGAAGTATGCCAAGAACTGGCCAAAGCCATACCGGCCGATGGCGAGGGCGCCACGCATTTGATCACTATAGAGGTCACCGGAGCAGCCGGTCGCGACGAGGCTTTCAAAATCGCTAAGACCGTGGCCAACAGCCCGCTGGTCAAGACGGCTGTCACCGGGGCCGATCCTAACTGGGGGCGGATCGTTTCGGCGGCCGGCTACGCGGGCGTGCCTTTCGACCCAACCAAGGTCAACCTGCAAGTCAACGGCATTCCGCTATACGAAGCCGGATCGCCGCTGGAGTTTGACGAGGAGGCCGCCTCGAAATCAATCGCCGATAATCGCGACACGCTCGTTGAGTTGCAATTCGGCGAGGGCAACGGATTTGCCCGATTCTGGACCACGGACCTAACCGCGGAATATGTACGGCTCAACGCCGACTATCACACATGAGTTCAGGCATACGCCACGTTCAGACCGCCCTGTTGATGCTGGTGATGGTTTTCGTCGTCGGTGTTGCCGGATATTGCATTGCCGGTTGGGACCTGGTGGACTCGATCTACATGGTCGTAATCATCCTCTCCACCGTCGGGCTGGAAGAAGTCCACCAGCTCTCGCCCGAGATGGAATTGTTTACATCCATAATCATTGTCGTGGGTGTCTCAACCGCGCTGTATTTAATGGGAGCATTTGTACAAATGATGACCGAAGGTGAAGTAAACCGCGTGCTCGGCCTGCGAAAAATCAGCCGGGACATCAAACGTCTCAACGGCCACGTTGTCATCTGCGGCTTCGGGCGCATGGGCGAGATTCTGGCCGGCCAACTCCGCAACAAAAAGAAGACGTTCGTGATCGTCGAAAAAAGTCCCGAGCGCATCGCCGAGGCCACCGAGTTGGGCTACCTGGCCGTTAGCGACGATGCCACCGAGGAAAACGCGCTGGAATCCGTGGGCGTAGCAAAAGCCGCCACGCTGGTAACGACCCTGCCGCACGACGCCGACAATGTGTTCATCGCACTTACGGCTCGGAACCTCAATCCCGACATCCATATCATCGCCCGCGGCGAGTTCCAGTCGACCGAAAAGAAACTAATCCAAGCCGGTGCCGACCGCGTGGTACTGCCGGCCGCCACCGGCGCCATGCGCATGGCGGCCATGATAACACGGCCCTCGATGGTGGAACTGGTCGAACTGGTGGCAGGTAGCCACGTGGCCGAGGTGGAAGTCGACGAGGTGGCCCTTTCAAGCGAATGTAAACTGGTCGGCAAAACTCTGGGCCAGTCCGACATCCGCAGTCGCCACGGCCTGCTGGTAGTAGCCGTCCGCCGCGGTAAAGAAAGCCTGCAATTCGCTCCCGGCGCTAATCTGCTCTTCGAGGCCGAAGACCGTGTGGTGGTGATCGGACCACTTGAAGATATCGAGCGGTTCCGCAGAGAGCACGGGCTGTAGAATCCATCCCTATCAGCCCGTTGAAAAAGTCGGTTTCGCGAGTTTTGGGTGCCACTGCTGGCTTGTCCAGCAGTGTTTTTCCCGGTTCATGCACTCTACACTGCTGGGCAAGCCAGCAGTGGCACCCTTTTTCAACTGGCTGCCAGGCCTTGCTCTAATCCACCGGGCCGGGACGTATGATAACCGGTGCCGTTTTGATGCGGGGGCGAATCGACAGCCAGTCGACGCCTTCGAATACAGGATCGTCGATGGCGCGGACTTCTTTTTCGCCACGATAGGGACACATGGTATCTACCCAAAGTATCAACCGGCGGAGGCTTTCCGGATCCACCTTGACATCGTGGTGTTTTCCGCTCGAGGCAATTTCTATCAAGGGGCTCTTGTAAGATAGAGCCGTCATCGGTGGTGTAGTCTTATAGGCGCGAGGATCGACCGTACTGTACCCTTCGACCATGAGCATGCCGGCGATGCCGAAGCCCGGCGGCGGTTCGGTCGGCTTGTTATAGGGTGAACCCCAAGTCGGCCGGCCGGTCATCACGAAGTATGGTTCGGCAAATCCCAGAAAGCCGGGCCGGGGTGTTTGGTCGAAGGTCTTGACGGCTTCGCCATCGCCCTGATGGCATTTCGCGCAATGCTTGTCGAGTACCGGCTGCACATATCGCTCATAGCTGACCGTGTCTACACCCCAGGGTGGTGGCGTGATTTTTCGGGCGGGCTTAATCAGGGCGATTGCCTTGCTTTGCGGTTGAGGCGCGCGGCTGTGCGATTCGTGGCAGCCCAGGCATCCTCGTCTCTCGCCGGGCATCACGTTGACGAAACTCCGCATCGTCTGCAGAGCCCGGTAGTTTTCGTCTAGCAGTTGGAAATGTAGTGCCTTGCCGGGTGGTGCGCGGAAGGAAACCGAACCGTCGTTTTCTATGGGCACCGTTCCCATTACGCGTTTTATGCCTTCGGACTGGACGATGGACACGACTGGACCGGTCGACAAGGCCGGCCGCTTCGACCAATAGGTGTAAGTCTTGGGATCGATATTGAGCACGCGGAGGAATTTGGCTTTTCCATTGAGTTCCGCCGGCGCGCCCTGGTATACATTACCGCTGAATATCACGCCATCGGCCGGTTTGAGGCGATTCTCCCGGCTCGGCCAATCGACCCGATCGACGATCACCGGCGGTTTCTGGCGAGGTCGAATCGGCATGGCGTGGAAAATATTGTGAGTTCCCTCGTAAATCAACTCGCGATTGCCCTGCACGTCCATGAGATAGAGCACGAACTTGCCGCCGCGGTCTGCCGAGACGATGAAGTCCGTCTCGCTCAGTGGATAGGGCGAGTAGTAGCCGTGGTATTGACCGCTGGGATGATAGGAGGCGCATTCGATCGGATCTATGGGGCCGTTGCCAGATTCGGGCCAGATCACATCGGCGGTTACTTTCGTCAGGCCATCGGGGAAATTGTAGCCCCGGTCGGGATCGATTATGCCGACCGAGCCGCCGAACCAATTATGGTGGGCGCTGCCGGTGAACATTACGCGGCGGCTGCAGGGAATCGCTCTAACATCTTTGAGCAAATCGGGCCAAACCGTCTGGTTACCCCAGAAGGTATTGACTTGCGTGCCGTCGGGATTGACCGTCCACAAGCCTTGTGCCCGCCACAACGGTTTGTCCGTATATTCCCAGCGAGTATAGATAATGCGCCCGTCGTGCATCACCGACGGCAGGTAGTCCGGCTCGTTGTTGCCCGAAATGAGATAGATATTTTTCCCATCGCTATCGCAGCGGGCCAAGACATAGGCATTGGTCGGCGGCATGCAGCGTACGTAGGTGTGTCCTCGAGTGGTCGAGAAAATGATATGCCGATCATCGGGCAGGTAAATTGGATCTAAATCGTCGTACGGTCCATCGGTCAACTGCCTTAATCCCGTTCCGTCTACGTTAATCTCGTACAGATGGAAGGACTTTTCGTTATGTGGTTTGAAACAGAACAGTACCTTTTCGGCGTTGTAAGATAGTTCCGGACGCCAAAACGAGCCGTGTAGCGGTGCCCTCGGCATCAACTGCTTGAGCTTGCCCGAGGGCGAGAGTCCGTCGAGTATCAATAGTCGTGCGCCGGGCACGGCCATATAGCCCAATCGATGTTTAGTTTCATGTCGCGGCTCGGAACCGGCCGGATAGGGCATATCGACCAGCAGGATTTTGTCGAAATCGAGCACGGGATTTCGGAACATGACGGCACGCTTTAGACGGCGGACTTGGAAGTACAACTCGGCGTCGGGTTCCTTGAGATTGCTCACTCGACGCTCCAACTCAGCCAGGTGGCGCAGTTCGTCAGCAAAATCGAATTCGGCGTGACCGCCCGAGATTCGTTGAGCCAGTTGACGGGTCCAGGCGATTTCATTACGGATCCGCTCGGGCGTCGGCTTAAGGTCTGCCTGGTGCAACCAATCTCGTTCGAGCGCGACGCGAGCCTCGTCGTCCGAAAGATCGCGAGTTGGGGGTGTACTAGGCGTCTGATACGGCGCCACGGACTCGCGAGCGATTGGGCGGAATTGGATCTTTGCGCCCGCCGTCTCCATCAGTTCTATCCACCTCGGCGAAAATCTCTCGGCGTCGCCCCGAGACTTCAAATCATCGATCTCTCGCTTTATCTCGGCGATTTCTTTCCACTGGCGACATTGTTCTGGTGTCTGACGGGCCCGTTGGTCTTCGGTGAGCGGTTTGTATTCAAGAGCGAGTTCCATCAGCCCCTCGATCAGCCGGACATGAACGTCAAGGTCCAAAGAGGCCAGGTATTGCACCAGCGAAATTCGAGTTTTATGTTGGAAACGTTGAATTTCGTCCGGAAAATCCGTTTGCAATAACTGCGACAACTTCTGAGCGAGTTTGAGGGAGGGTTTATTATCGCTATCGAAAAGTTTGTGACGAATGCCGGTCACTGTTTCGGCAAACGTGGGTTTGATGATATACACGGCCGCGAGACGTTTTTTCAATTCTTCAGATGCCCGCTTCATGGCCTCTATTCCATCGCGATTGATAGCGGCGATCTCTTGAGGAGTCAGGGTATCGGACCGGATCACCAACTCGTCGATCATCCCCTGGAAACACTCGCCGCCTCTGCTGGAGGCGATGCGTGCCTTCTCCGGACCGCCTGCGGCGATCTTGCCTGCCCGCTTACAATTTCCTACCTCCTTGCCGTCCAAATATACCCGCATAGTTGTTCCGTCGAAGGTGGCAGCGCAGTGGTGCCACCTTCCGTCGAGAACGCTTTGTGGATCAATCTTTGCGTCACATTCATGATAGCCGCCGATGTTCAAACCCAGAGATAAAATCGTTCCGCTGCCCTGGAAACTGAATAAAATACGGTTGTTGCCGTCTTCCTTTCGAAAGATCTCTCGATAGCCGCTCAGGTCGCGGGGCATCACCCAGGCGCTGAGCGAGATTTGTGGCAACGTGGTGAAATTCAGTGTTAGGGGCACCTGGATGTCGTGAGAATCAGATAAGTTAATGGCGTTGCCGAAAAGCCCTTCGGCTCGCTTCACGGATGGATTGTCCGGCTGTCCCGCGCCTGCGTGGTGGCCATTGCCGCTGGCATCACGGCAAAGCATTCCGAAAGGCTCGTCGAAAGTCCAATGGGCAATCCGCGCCTTGTCGATTTCGATCGCTGGTTGTTGTTGATCTTTGGCGAAGCACATAGATGATGCAAAGCCGACCAGGATAACTGAGTTCATAAGCCGTTTGAGCGATTTCGACATGGTGTCCTCCTCGGACTGGTTCAATATCATTTATCGATCGGTTGCGTGTTTAGCGGCGTGTGTACTCATCGAAAACAAGCACTGCTTTCCGGAAAATGCACCGGCAGGTTCAAACCGGAAAGCGTGAATAGGATACTTCCCATAGGGTGAGGAATTCGTTACGGCCAACTGGTATACTCATATGACATGTTATCTTACCGCACTATGATCTCTGATACAAGCGATTATATCCAAAATCTGCACACCAGAATTCAAAAAACGGTCTCCCTATCATTAGTTCTGCTTATATATACTAGATCTTAAAACTCCCAAAGAAGTTATTTAACCCGCAAAGTCTTTTTATTAAAGTACTTAGGTAGTTAACTGATAAGCATAGATGAGATAATTCAATTTAGGTTAAACACGGATCTATTGCTCCAAAATCGCTCTTCATCCGATCCCTGAATACATGTAAACTCCCCCCACAAAGGCAAAACGTTTTCTAGAGTGATTCATTATGAGTCGGCGTGTAATTCTATTACTCGTCGGCCATGCTAACTTGCCAGGGAGGGTAAGATGGCCTACAAAGCCCGAAACGACCAGAATTTATGTCTATCAGTGGCAATCATCGTCCGCAACGAGGCCGACGTAATCATCGAGAGTATCGAAAGTGTTCGAGCCATCGCAGATGAGATCGTTGTTCTCGATACGGGCTCGAACGATCAAACCATAAAAGTCGCCGAACAGCACGGTGCTCGCGTGGTGGAATACGAGTGGACCGACGACTTTTCGGCTGCCCGCAACAGGCTGATTTCGGAATGTCGCGGCCGTTGGATTTTATGGCTCGACGCGGGCGAGAGTCTGGTGAGCGAGTCAGCACCGCTTTTGAGGATTTGCATCGATCAAGAAGCCGAGACGAGAAGGGCATACTTAGCATTGATCGATATGCCGTCCGCCGTGAAAGGCGGCTCTAACGAACAGGTAGCCCAACTGCGCTTGATGCCCAATTGTGAGCAACTTCGTTTCGAAAACAGGATTCGGGAGACTTTGTTACCGTCTCTTGCGCGAGCCGGCATGGAACTCAGCACGGCTCCGGCCATGATTCGGCGACACGCCCGGCACAACGAGATAGCGCGAAAAGTCCGCGCTGCTCAGCGTGACCTGCGTTTGATCGGTATGGACCCCGCGGCCCACGAATCGTCATGTATGCTGATTGCCAAGGGCGAAGCGCTCTCGAATCTCGATCGGCACGAAGAGGCAAGAGCCGTTTTTCGCCAAGCTATCGAGATCGCTAAAAACGGTTCCGCCGATATGCTGAGCGCCTACTACGGGCTGCTCACGACTCATGAAGCCGATCCGCCCAAGATACAAATGGATGTCTGCATGGAGGCGCTGGAGGTGTTTCCGCTCGACAGCCAACTGCTTTGCGCTTTGGGCAATTATCTGCAAGCCCAGAACCGGTTCGAGTTGGCGGCCAGGGCGTTTGCCAGCGCGGTGGAACACGGTCAGATCAATATCCAGGTTTGGCATCTGGCCGAAATCATCGAAATCGCAAATGTTTGCTGGTCGATAACGCTGCAATTGCTGGGTGACACTGACAAGGCAACAAGTGTCCTGGAGGAAGCGCTTGCTCGCCACACCACTTCCGAACGCTTGCGACGGCGCCTGATCGAGTTATATGTCAAAATCGGAGAAGGCGAGCAGGCGATCCCGTTGGTCGATGACTTACCTATGGACGAAGATGCGAAAGCCGCAATGAAATCCGCCGTTTGCGGTGCCGCACAGGCCGCTTCGGGAGATTGGCTGGCCGCTTTGGGGAACCTGCAAAGTGCATATTTGGCCGGGTGTCTTGAGCCGCTATGTCTACGCGGGCTTGCAGTCACCTTGATGTCAAACGGACAGGTCGACGAGGCTGATCCCGTCTTGCGCCAGTGGCAAGAAGTCGAACCGGAAAATCCGGAACCGGTTCTTTATCTGGATGCCATAAAAAAACAATTCATTGTGCAACAAGCCACAGAGGCAATTTGCACAGACATAGCGCCGGTTCAATTCGACCTGAAAAATGTGCAGGATACCGGTGGTCACATGGGAACCCGTTGGCATAGAATTGACCCAGCCGCGGGGGTTTTGCATACCGATTGCCCGCAAATGCCGGTGATCGTACAGACCTCAACCGCAGATCAATCCGTCGGCTCATCTTCACTGAATTTGCCGTGCAAATAATCGTCATATCCGTCACAGACGATACGAGCGATGAAAAATCGATCCATTCTTCCACGATTTCCTAAACCTCCCGCTTTACCGAAAGCTGATCTGTTGTAGACTTTTAATAGAGGAGCGGTCAATAAAAGTTGACTGTAACTCTGTAACAACTTTGGCTTTCTCACCCCCGTGTTTTGGGCAGAGCCATTCATCATGAGTGGCTCTGCCCTGTTTTTTGCGCGGTTCCCACATATCTTTAGTAGCCAATGTGCTTGTCTTCATTGCAATGTGCTGGCAAAATTCGTTTATCGACGTTGATTGTCACCGCAATCAATGTTGACAAATAGCTCCATGTTTATTACCAAAGCGGAATCGGAATCTGTACGGATTGACTCATTAGTCGAGGACATTATTAATGATAGCAGAAATTGACCCAGCCATATTTTTGGGCCCCGAAGAAAACTCCCTTCTTGGCCAAGCAAATACTAACAGTTCGGCGTGGAGCATCTCGCCTAATACCGTCATTGCCAACGACGGCATGTCCGGCGATGATTTCGACGAAGACTTCGATGACGATTTCGACGAAGACTTCGATGATGATTTCGAAGACGATCTTGAAGCGGATTTGGAAGACGATCTGGATGAAGACCTGGACGAAGACTTGGACGAAGACTTGGACGACGATCTGGACGACGATGATGAATTCGAAGACGAATTCGACGATGACGATGTTGACGTCTAGCTTAGACGGACAATTCTACAACACACCGCTAATTCTTTTCCGCCATAGGCACCAACACGATCCATTAAGAAGGAATTCTATTCTTGCGCGATCTAGCTCACCACGTTGAACAAGCGGTAGAGGTTATCCACAACCATTGGACAGTCAAACCTAAAGTTGGCATAATTCTGGGTACGGGACTGGGATCGGTGGCAGGTAAGATTGCCACCGAGGCGACCATTGACTATTCGACCATTCCGCATTTCCCCTGCTCGACGGCCGTCAGCCACGCGGGCCAACTTGTATGCGGCACGCTATGCGGAATTCCCCTTCTGGCCATGGAGGGAAGATTCCACGCCTACGAAGGATATTCGTATCAACAGATAACTTTCCCGGTTCGCGTGATGAAGGCCATGGGCTGCGGTACACTGATCGTATCGAACGCCTGCGGCGGCATGAATCCGCAGTACTCCGGCGGAGATATCATGGTCATCGAGGACCATATCAATCTGATGAACGGCAATCCATTGTTTGGCGTCAACGACGATTCGTTGGGGCCACGGTTTCCAGACATGTGCCGGCCATACGATCCGGAATTGATCGAACAGTCGCTGGAGATCGCCAGGCGGGAAAATTTCGCCGCGCATAAAGGCGTGTATGTGGCCGTAACCGGTCCGAACCTCGAAACTCGGGCCGAATACCGATTCCTGCGGATGATCGGCGCGGACGTTGTGGGCATGTCGACCGTTCCCGAGGTGATCGTGGCCGTACATGCCGGACTGCGCGTGCTGGGGCTATCGATCGTCACCGATATGTGCCTGCCCGACGCACTGGAGCCGGCCGACATCGATTCTATCCTGGCCACTGCCGCCGACGCCGAGCCGAAATTGGCAAAGATCGTGCTCGGAGTACTGGAGAAAATGGCCTAACTCGTTGTGAGGCAAGTGAGCAACAAGGGGATCTGACAACAGAACCTCATGTTCTGTTTATCGCCCCTTATCCACGGCGATCATGTCCACGGTCATTGTGCGACCTTCCATGCCCATGGCATGTACCCTCAGCTTCGAGGCCGCGGGCGGGCGTTGCGGATCAAAAAACTTGGGGCGGGTGCGGTCGACCCAGCGCGCTGCGTCGTGGTCGCAGACGTAGTACGTGCCCTTAACCATGTGGCTCATGTCACTTCCGGTTTTTTCCAGGATCTCTTGCAATTGGCTGAAGACGTACTTGGATTGTGGCTCGCCGCGGCTGGGCACTCGCGCGTATTGGCCCGAAATATAAATCAGCCTATCGGTATTCACCAGCGCAACCTTACTGAAAACAGTCGAAGGCCGGACTTCCGGCGGGGTGTAGAACTCAACGTTATCAGCAGATTTGTTTATGGATGGCAATTGTGCAACCATTTCGATCTCTATCGGCACCGAGGCCAGCCATTCCACGAAAACGACCGGCGGAGTCGCCTGGCCGGGGAAAAACTTTTTCAATTCGTCGAGAACCCCTTCGGCCGACGTCATCGGTCGCATAAATACCTTGATATGAACCACCTGCTCGGGCGAGAGTTTCAGATAGTCCATCGTTTTCATCAATTGCTTCATGGAGCGATCGACGGCCAGTTCGGTCATGGTTCCGTCTTCCGGCTGGCCCGAGAGATAAACCACTCCACCTCGCGGCAATACGGCCGCATCAGCTAAATTCTTCTTGCCGGCCACCGCATCGCAGCGGTTCAACTTGACGGCCTTACCGCCCGCTTCGGGAGCAACAGCAACCGCGTCAAGTGCAACCAGCGCATCGCGCTCTGGCAGAGGCGTGAGGACGGAAGTCATTACTGGACGCACCGATGGATCGAGACGCTTGCTTAGCAGTTCGCGCACGCGTGTAACCGTCGGTGGAGCCAGGGCATAAATGTTCAGCCGCACAAGCTTATTCAGACCGGATCCGCTATCCTTGAGCACGGCCTCAAGGTTGTCCAGCACCTGCTGAATCTGTTTGTCGATCGAATCCTTACCGACCGGCTTTCCCTCGACGTCGAGCGGCAGCAACTGCCGCGTATGCACCAACGGAAATCCTTGGACGATCACGGCCTGCGACATGCCTGTCGGTGCATCCATTGGTACATACTCAATCGACGATCCGGCCGTCTTGCCGGACGACGGTTTCGTGGAGTTATCATCGGCCGTGCAACTCGTAACACCGGCGATAATGGCCACCAAAGCGGCGGTAGTAATTAATTGCCTTATCATGGAAATGCTTTCTAAATAGACTTACAAGTTTTTTGGTTAGTTCACTTTCGCCAAAATGGCTGGCATCAAATTTGTAACTATTGAACTTCGTTTAGATCTCGGTCGGTATCTGGTAAGGTTTACGTTTCGGCACGTCAATATACTTGTTTGCCTCGTCGTCGTCGGGGAAAATTTCTTTCTTGGGATCCCATTTCAGATGTCTGCCCAGCCGGCGTGCAATGTTGCCCAGGTGGCACAGGGTGGCCACGCTGTGGGCGGCTTCGACAGGCATGATTGGATCTTTGCGCGAAACCACACAGTCGAAGAAGTTTTCCATGTGGTTGTCGCTCTTGTAGACTCTCTTTGCATCTGCGGGTAGCGGGTCTTTGTCCAGGCCAACCGGATCGCATTCGTAGCCACCGCGGAAGATGGTGATGCTGCCCTTGTCGCCGATGAACGTGGCTCCGCCTCCCAACCTGTTATCGTAGGAACTGAGCGTCAACACCACGCCATTCGGGTACTTATAGTTGATGATCGTTTTCGAGCACAGAGCATTGCCGCGGTCTTGTGTTTCCGGAATGTCGTAAACCACCGTTGGAAGTTTTTCGGCCGGATCGACCCAGATCTCGACGGGGCCGCTGAGGTCCATATCCAAGGCCCAATGGACCATGCTCAGACCGTGGCAACCCCAGTTGGGAAGCTCTCCGCCTGAATACGGCCGGAACGACATCCAGCCCGGACCGATCGCATACTCTTCGGCGGCCTGTGTGGGATATGGCTCCTCACGCATGTAAGGAATTCGCGACAGGTAAATGTTCGTATTATAGGGTACGACCTCGTTGGGCCCGCACCAGGCATCCCAATTCAGAGCCGGCGGAATGGGTTGAGGGGGAAAATTGCACTCGTACGCGCTGGGGTAGTTGTAGCCGATCACCCGCTGGATTTTACCGATGCGTCCGTTGCGAATCAGTTCCACGGCCTTGCGCGTTTCTGGATTAGATCGTTGCTGTTCACCGGTCTGGAATACGCGTTTGTACTTGCGAACCGCCTCGATCATCTTACGGCCCTCGCGGATCGTGTGGCTTAAAGGCTGCTCGCCATACATGTCCTTGCCGGCCTGGCAGGCATGGATACAGGGCAGGTAATGCCAGTGCTCGGGCGTGGCATAGATGACCACGTCCACGTCTTTGCGGTCCAACAACGCGCGATAGTCGTCGTATCCCTTGGCGCGATAGTTTTTGGCCCATTCCTTGACGCGAACCATATTGAAATCGGCCACTGCCAGAATGCGTGCATGGGCTGGAGGCTTGCCCTGACCGCCTTTGCCAATCGCCAACTGCCCGTTGCGGCGGCCGCAGCCGATGATGCCCACGCCGATTTCATCATTGGGCGACACTTGCTTGGCAGACGGATTCGCTCGTACCCTGCCCGCGATGAACTGCGGCAACACGATCCCCGACGCAGCCGCTTCCAGGGCGTGGCCCAGGACACGGCGTCGTGAAATTTTATTTGAAATCTTATTGGTTTCTGACATGGAAGATTCCTCTTGTGATATCTGTGGGCCGGGCATGCCCGGTGTTTTAATGTTCGTGGTCTTTCTTGCTGAAATTGTGATCCATAATCATACTACTTTCGCCAGCGCTTCGCTGTGTGCTTGAATTTTCCGGATGGCTTCGATGATGTGGTCCATGTCGCCGCGGTCGGCCAAGAGCAGAGTCTGGAATATCCCGACATTCGTCTCGCAGACTTTCTTGTTGCCTTTGAGTTCCTGAAAGCTGTCGCGATAGGCCTTCAGCCGTTTAGCGCTGTAGAGACGTTTGAAGCCGCGTGAATTGATCGCCTCGTCGAGGAGTCCGTCATTGTACTGTTCGTGATATCCGTCGCTGCAGGGGATGCCTTCTGCGCGAAGTGCTTTTATGAACTTGTTTCGCGGCAGGCCGTTGAACTGATCCCCATCGTATAAGAACGCGTAGAGATGCCAAACCGCCCGGCTATTTTTCGGCAAACGCACGGTTTGAATGCCAGGGATCTCATTCAACCCGGCCGTCAGATAGTCGGCGTTTTCCTGCCGACGTCTGGTGTCAGTCACGAGTTTGTCGATCTGCTGCACGAGCATGGCGGCCTGGTAGTGGGTCATGCGATAGTTGCTGCCCCGGGTGAAGTAGCCTTTACCCTTGTAGGTTCCTACGGCACGCCCGACATCGTGGTACGACATGCAGCGATCCATGAGTTCATCACTATTTCCAGTGATGGCCCCGCCATCTCCGGCTGGAATATGTTTGGAGTTCTGGAAACTGAAGCATCCCAAGTCAGCGAGCGTGCCGCATTTGCGGCCTTTGTATTCGCCCAGCCACGCTTGGCAAGCGTCCTCGACGACGGCCAAGTTGTGCTTTTTGGCCATCGCGTTGATGGGATCCATGTCGCAAGGCATGCCGTAGATATGCACCGGCACTATTGCCCGGGTGCGCTCAGTGATACAACTTTCGATCGAAGCCGGATCCATTGTCATAGTGTTCGGATCGGTGTCGGCGAATATTGGCAGGGCCTTGTGCATCAGAACCGCATTATAGGTGGCGATGAACGTAAAGGGAGAAACAATTACTTCGTCGCCGGCATCCACGCCTACTACGTGCAACGCTGTAAGCAAGGAGGTGGTGCCGCTGGCCATGGTTACACAATGTTTGGCGCCGAGCAGTTTCGCGTAGGCCTTCTCGAAGTCTCCTACCTTGCCGCTGCCCCCGAAGCCGCACCATTGTCCGCTGCGCAGAACCTTGACAATTTCCGGCTCCCAAGACTTGTTCCACTTGGGCCAACCGGGCCAGCCGCCCTTGTGTGTGGGTGTGCCTCCGAGCAGGGCCGGTTTGCCGGCCTCGGCGGCGAACACTCTCGGCATTCGCCTCGCGCCGAGCCAAGTCAGTGCGGCGGAACCCGCAACCGCGGTTCGGGCGAACTCACGTCTTGTGAAATAGCCTTTCATTAACGCTCCTCCTTTCCAACATATTGATTGACAGTCGAATCCGAAATCAACGTTGGCGGCACGTCAAATTAATTCGTTATACTCAACGCTACCAACGAGATGATCAGGCTGTCTTCTTAGCCAGGTAGACCTTACGGATGGCTTTGACGATATCCTCCAGATCCTTCTCGTTGAAGTTGGGGTCCATAATCACGCCGCCGAAGCGGTTGATGATGTCGACGGTGCGAGGGTAGGACTCCGCCCCGTAGCGGACGGCTTTGCCCTGAGGTGTGTTGAAGGAAGGCCAATCGGGGTGGACGGTCGCCTTCTTTTCAATGCGAGGATCGGCCGGCAGAATAACGGATCCGCCCGGCCCCGAAGCGCTGATGCCCTCGGCCCGCAGTGCTCGCAGAAACTGGTCGCGCTGCTGGCGGTTGCCGTGGTCGAGGAAGATCGTTATGCCCAGATCGCCGTCCAGGTCGTTGGTCTTGCGCAGTTTTATTCCGGGCAGGTCGGCGATTCCCTCGCGAACCTTGCGGGCATTGGCGCGAAGCCGAGAGCAGATCGTATCCAACTTCTGCACCTGCCCTTTGAGGACCGCGCCCGTAAATTCGTTCATGCGGAAGTTGCAGCCGGTAAAGGACGCGAGCACGCCTCCTTTGAGTTGTTGCGTGTAGGGCGAACGGATTGTTCCCACATCATGGAAGCGAATTGCACGCTCGAAGAGCTTGTCGTCGCCGCTGACAAATGCTCCACCCTCACCGGAAGTAATAGTCTTTCCGAGTTGGAAACTATTGATGCCTAGATTGCCTATCGAACCCAGGAACTTGCCCTTGTAACGTCCTCCCACGCATTGGGAAAAATCTTCCAACACGATGAGATTGTGCTTGCGGGCTATTTCCATAATGGCATCCATGTCGGCCACGCCGCCCTGAAGGTGGCTGGGAACGATCGCTTTGGTGCGTGGTGTAATTCGCTTCTCGATGTCATTTGGGTCGATGGCCAGCGACTCGTCGATTTCGGCGAAGATCGGCAGTGCTCCCGAAAGAACGATCGTATCGTAGTCGGCGTACCATGTCCAAGCGGGAATAATTACTTCGTCGCCGGGCCCGATCTCCATGGCAGCCATAGCAGTGTAAAGCGCCGTCGTTCCGGAGGAAACACCAAGCGCATTCTTGACGCCAAGATGGGCGGCATATTTCTTTTCGAACTGGAGAACCTTGGAATTGCTATTCCACCAGCGGAAAGGCTGCCTCGATTCGAGGACTTCGAGAAGTTCCCGTTTTTCGACGTCGTCGTAAAACTGCGGACCGTAAGGCCGAGAATGGAGCGTGTTTTTCCGCACCGGCTTACCCCCATCGATGGCAAGCTTTTCGCCGCTCTCGGCGGCACCGCTACTTCCAGCCTTGCCTAATCCAATAAGGAAAGATGCGCCGCCCGCGGCGCCAACTGTAGATAAAAATTCACGCCGGTTTTTCATTGGAATGTCCTTTCAACGTTCGAGTGAATGCAAGAATCATGTCCCCTGATAAAAAAGTAATGAACCATAAGACTCGCATGTCTGCAACGCAGTGCCTTAAAAGACACAACGCCCATTATAATCATGGTCAAGGCACTTTGCTCGGGAAAGGTTTTCGGCGGGGACCTTTCCAATTTTTGGCCCATATGGTCAGGGCGACCATATCCCCGATTCCACCCTTGTTGGTATAACCGGGGAAATCGTCTTGCCACAATCTATGATACACGTCTTAGAATGGATTGTCATCCACCAGGATGTGTACATGGAAATATAATTCTACATGTATTTATAGCAGAACCGCGCGATTGGTATATTAAAGGCATTCCAAACGAACGCGATTTGGCCATACAATCACAATATAGTCACGCTATTTTATTCCATTTTGTTTTGGCTTGTCGCCTCGATCCCTCTATACACTGCATCCGCGATGCGGTCCAACTCTTCCAGGGTGACCGACAGCGGTGGCATGAGTACCAACACGTTGCCTAAGGGGCGCAGAAGCACTCCCTCGCCCCGGGCATGATCGCAGACGCGTATGCCGCGTTTCTCTTCCCAGGGAAACGGTTCCTTGGTTTCTCGATCTCGTACCAGTTCGACGGCGCCGATCATGCCGCATTGCCGCACATTGCCCACATCTTTCAGATGGGAAATACGTTCCAGGTGCTCTCCCAGCCGGGCAATCTTTGGCCGCAGATTATCCAGCGTCTGCTCCTCTTCGAAAACCTCCAACGTTGCCAGAGCTACGGCCGCGCCCAACGGATTGCCGCCGTAGGTGTGGCCGTGGAAAAACGTCTTTCCCTCTGCATAATCACCAATGAAGGCATTCCAGATTTCCGGCGTGGTAACTGTTGCCGCCAACGGCATGTAGCCGCCCGTGATTCCCTTGGCGATACACATCATGTCGGGCGTAACATCTTCATGCTCGCAGGCGAACATCCGACCGGTACGGCCCATTCCCACGGCGACCTCGTCGGCAATTAGGAGAACATCGTATCTTTCTGTCAATTCGCGAGCGCCACGAAGATAGCCCCGTGGGTGAACTATCATGCCCGCTGCCCCTTGCACAAGCGGCTCTATTACCATAGCGGCCGTATGATGGTGGTTATCCTTGAGAACATTTTCTAGTAAACCGAGATGATGCGCGAGAAGTCCATCGGACGTTACGCCTTCGGGCATACGATAGGTACAAGGCGAGGGCACGCTAATGGTTTCGAACAACAGAGGCTTGAACATGGCGTGGAACCGCTCGACTCCACCGGCGCTTACGCAACCTATCGTGTCGCCATGATAAGCATTTGAGAGTGTAATGTAACAGCTTTTTTCCGGCTGCGGATTTTCGCATTGACGCCAAT
>JAFGTN010000462.1 GCA_016934075.1 Pirellulales bacterium | reverse complement strand
CCATGCCACAACGTCCTCCGTAACACTGCCCTTGGCCTTGCCCTTTGCCATAGCCACGACCTTGGCCGTAACCACGGCCTTGAGCTTGGCCGTAACCTCGACCTTGAGCTTGGCCGTAACCTCGACCTTGACCGTATCCACGGCCTTGGCCGTATCCATAGGCCCGGCCAGGTCCTTTGACCGCGTCAGCCCCGCGTCCCATTCGTGGTCCGCCCATTGGACGCTGTTGGGCCGATCTTTGACTGCGCGGTCCGGACTGCCAGCCTCTGTCTCCATCTCGCTGTCGCAATTGCTGGCGAATGGATTGAAGTTGATCGGTGAGTTTCTCGATTTTGGCCGTGTCGGGCTTGTCAGCCGCACGGGCTTCGGTTAAGGCGGCCACCGTACGATGCATCTGGATACGAAGTTCCGTCAACGTGGGCGCGTCGGTTTTTTTCTCAGTCTTTGTGTCCTGCGCCCACACCATAGAAGCAGCTGTCAGTAGTACGGCACCGGCCATTAGCAGGGATAACGTTCGTCTCATTTTCTCAGTCTCCGAATTTGTGCCCTTGGCTAAAAATGGTTGCATAGTCAGTATGTTTAACCGTGCCAAGGTTTTGCGGCGCTCTGCAAGTCTTTCACGCTGTCTTTCGTGCAACCGGCACATTATTTCTCGCCGGTATCCCTTTCGACGATCAAGCCACGGCTGGATCCTTGTCGGGCAGTTCGTCGAAAAGCTCGAAAAACCCCGGGGCAAACGTCTTCAGGCGCCAAACCAGTCCGTTTGCTCCGAAGTACCGAAAGATAATTACTCCCGGCACGAACCAAATAAGACGCACGTGCCGTGCCAAAGAGAACAGTTTTCGAGATTGAGCGATTCGCTTCAGATTACATGATCGGCTGGGTCGCTTCGAAGATATGCCCATTCCAGGCCATGCGCGACCCCTTGCGGCGCACCTTATCCAGCATCGACTGAGGTAAGCAGCAGGATACGATATCGTATTCTTCTTCGGAAAGCGGGAACCAAACGTCTACGACTTGCTTCAAATTTCCGTAGCAAGCTCGGGCGACTTCCATAACCCGTTCGTCGTTGGACAGACCAACGGCAACGGGAAAATAGAGACGCCCGCCTTTGGCCAATCGCTGTCGAGATTTGTCGATCATCTCTACGACAACCTCGGTTCCGTCGCCACCGCCGGTGGGAACACTGTCGGAATACCAACCCAGAGCCTTGCCCGGGCCGTCGGCGATTCCGGAAACGTCGCCAATAATCACGTCGGCTCGCAAATTGTCGGCCAATGGTTCGAACAGGCTCCCGCAGCGAACAACGAACTTTTCGCCGACTCCGTTCGATTGGGCGTTTTGCATAGCCAACTCGCAATGTTCCTCGACGGGGTCAACGGCGAAAACTATCTCCGAATCCTCCAAGGCGGCCCATATTCCTAGTACTCCGGTTCCAGTGCCGATATCGAAGACAGTATCGTCTTCATCAATCCTGACAACCTTGGAAAAAAGTCTAGAAACCGCATTGGGGATAAAAAGGTTACACGGTGAAACAAAGAGATCCAGCGTGTGCTTTTTCAGCTTGATCTGCTGAAGAACCACGTTTTCAACCAGCACGCGATCTTCCTGCAATGACATCGACGACTCTCCCAAAACGCAGAGTATGACACAAAGCTTTAGGGCGGGTTGACCTGGAACGGCGGTAAGAATGCCCAGTTGCTTTAAACGACCTTATGCAATTGTCGCCTTCTAGCAACCCTGCAAACAAACAACCCGCATTGTATCCTTGAGCCCACTTACACTTTTATAACGTTAAATAACACATATAGGAAGGCCCCCAGAAAGAGCGTATTTGCCGCTACAAGTTTTACAGACACCCAAGTTTCTCACTTGATCGGGATTTTTTGGACGTGGAGGTCTTTCGAATTTCGTGAACTACCATCCATACGACGAAAATGATCACACCCAGCGGTAGAATGGTTTTGGCCCCATGCCAAATCGGCAGCAGCATTCGTTCCACTCCCCCAGTGCCGAGAATGCCGACAAACAGCCAAGCTGGCAATGTCAGCCAACGTCCTCGACGCTCACTCCAACTGACCATCAATGCCCAGGTCGAAATGGGTGCCATAATCTGATATGTAAGCCGTTCGGACCCTGGGCCGAAAAGCAGTTGCCAGCAAATCCAAGTGGCGATAATAAGCGTCAATAGGTTACGCATCCCCTGGCTGTTTTGTGCCTTTTCGTTACTCACACTTCTGTCATTATTCGTCCCACAAAATCCCATGCCCGAAAAAACAGATCCCAGGTTCAGCCGTTTTTGATACAGAACCCAAGCACAGGCCGCCACGGCAGTGGAAATCATAATGATATAGTACATCGGCCACCATCCGCTCAAATTCAGGTATTCCAACACGGTCCAGAAGTCTCGAATGCCCGGCCAACGTTCTTGTTGTACCTCGACGATGCTCGAATACCATTGGGCATACTGCATGTTAACGACGGCAAAGGGGCGCGTCAGATAAGGCACAAGAGCAAGTGCAAGCATGGCCAGAAGGAAATGCCCGAAGATTTTTCTGGGCCAACATGCGATCAGTAAGAGCGCCGCGGCAATGGGCCAGACCTTAATGTACACTGCGGCTGCTAATATCCAGGCCGCAGTCTTGTTACGGTTGTTCATAATTGCGACTGCCGCGAAAACCACCAACGCAAAAAGCAGGCCGTTGCTTTGCGCGGCCCAAATGCCGCGCACCGAACCGAACAGTGTCAAACACAAGAACATCCCCTCGCGCCACGGCGGCCACGCGCCCGGCAATAGCTCATCGACCAGTTTCCGCATAGACCAGAAGAAAACGCCGATACACATCAAATTCCAAAGTAACCCGCCCAACCAATGCGGCAAAAGGGCAAAGGGCGTGAAGGCGATCGCAAAGGTGGGCGAATAGCGGTAGATGTCTAAGCCCGTCTCTTCTCCATAATCGGCATGCAGCGGTTCGTCCTGCCACCAATGCTGTGAGCCTAATGCGAAAACCGGGTAGACCGTACGGCGAGTGGGCTGCATGATCGTTTTTATGCTCACCACCACCGCGAGGATGATCCACAGAAAAATAGCCAGACGCATCCAATCGGATTTCAAACCAAATACTTGCGGGCCGGCATATTCGGCATCGCTAGACTGGGGATCAAGCTTCTCTTGCAAGCCCGCGCTATTCTCCTTGTCGCCCATAGCGGTTTCCCTCCATGCAAGCTTCTTCTTGAGCATGCCGACATAATGAACATTGTAATTGGGCAAGAAATATTTGTACATCCCGTATTTCGTGCTAAAATAATGCTGTTCCACTCACGTAAATTGCAGATCTATATATTCTCAAAAACCACAGCTAAAATGAATAAGGTCTCCGATAACGCCATGGCATTACCTGCCGAGCCGAAGCACATTAGAGCCGATTAGCATTCCAAATAAATGAGCTTTTTCTCATGACAAAACAAAACCTCACGCGTCGAGAGTTCCTCGCGACCGGTATATCAGGCGCCGCAATGATGGGTATATCGCCCGGAATGGCTGCCGGCTCCGGACGGAACACGGTCTCGGCAAAGCCTAATCTCCTTGTAATTTTCTCCGACCAACAGCACTGGAACGCCATGGGCTTTCGGGACGATTTTTTTGAAACGCCCGCCCTGGACGCCTTCGCCCGAGATAGCGTGGTTTTCGAAAACGCATTCTGCACCACCCCCCAGTGTTCACCCAGCCGCTCGTCGCTAATGACCGGATTTTATCCAAACAAAACGCGTGTGATGGGAAACATGGGCAATTCCGGCGGTAATCCTCTGGTACAACACACCGTCGCCACCGAGTTGGCGGCGGCCGGTTATCGGACGGGCTACTTCGGCAAGTGGCACTTGGGTAGCAAGCCCGTAGCCGTGAAAGGATGGGATCGCCACGAGTTCAAGGTCAACGATACTAACACCACGACCAAGTCACTGACTTTCCTACAAGAGCAGTCGCAAGAGCGGCCCTTCGCGTTGTTCGCCTCTTTCTACAATCCCCACGGGGTTTATAAATTCAAAAAGCACCGCGTCGATCCACAAACAGGACGTATCCCCTTGCCCGATTCCTGGGCGAAAGAAACGTTCAAAAATAAACCGCCGGTTCAGAAACAATACATGTTGGAAGACCAGGGCAAGGCGATTTGGGACCGTCCGCGGCGGCTGTGGGAACAATATCGCGATTGCTACCGCGCCAAGACGCGATTGTACGACCGCCAGTTCGGGCAGATCATCGCCGAACTGAAGCGACAAGGGCAGTGGGAGAACACGATCGTCGTCGTCACTTCCGACCACGGCGACAGCGATTGCTGCAACCGTCTGATATTCAAAGGACCGTATATGTACGAGCACATGGTTCGCATTCCTATGATGATCCGCGTGCCCAAACAATTCGGTGGTGTCGGGCACGGCACGGTGAACGGCCTGCACGCGATCATTGCCGACGTGACGCCCACTGTCCGCGACTGTTGCGGACTGACTGCACACGAGTCCGACGGATTTTCGCTGGCCCCCACCCTCACGGGCAAAACAGACCAACAATCGCGCGACTTCGTCATCAGCCAATACTACGGCAAGCAGTGCTGGGTTAATCCCATCCGCATGATCCGTACCGTAACGTTCAAATTCAACCGCTATATCCGCCACGGCGATGAGCTCTACGACCTGAAAAACGATCCCGGCGAACTGGTCAACCTGGCCGACGATGCGGGCTACGCGGCGAAGAAGAAAGAGTTACTGGGCGAACTCGATGGATGGATTAAAGCAAATAACGATCCGTTCTATTCGTTGAAAGCGACGACGCGGTCGGGAGAACCGTTGGCGTAAAGGGCAACGCATGGAGAAGCGGAATCTACAAACCATGACGTGGGCCTTCCCCATGCACCGCCCGCGGCGTTTTTAACGGGACCCTATCGATGAAAATCATCAACATACACGAGCGTGAACTCCATGCTACTGCCAAGCAGGCCGGTGCGCTGATTGATTCTCTCGCATCGAAAGACGATGGCTTGTGGCCTGTTCACTCGTGGCCGCGAATGGAACTCGACCGCCCGCTCGAGGTCGGCGCGGTCGGTGGACATGGTCCGATTAGATACTATGTAGAAGAATACACCCGTGGGCAGTCCATCAAGTTTCGCTTGACCCGGCCGAAAGGTTTCGACGGATTACACCGATACGAAGTCATCGAGCAAACACAATCGTCTGTCATTCTGCGCCACACAATAGAAATGTCAATCCATGGCATCGCCGTGTTGACGTGGCCAGTTATTATCCGCCCCCTGCACGACGCGTTGTTAGAAGATTCTCTTGCAACGGCACAAGCATCGCTTGGATTTGAACCACTGATGAAAAAGTGGTCGGCATGGGTAAAACTTCTCAAGTGGACAATGTCGGGCGGCAAGGCGCGATCGCAATCCACGCCCGCGAAAGCAACTCGGAATGCGTAGTGGGCCGAGAGCAGGAATGACAAAAGTGATGCTAGGGGGACTTGACGGTGGGAATAAAGTAAACGACAATCTGGTTGATTCATGGAAGGCGACAACACGCGTTGGGAATCGTTGCTGTTGGGGTAAAATTCTTGTAGAAGGGTTTGTCAGATTGTTTACAGGACAGGAACACTAATTGCCACGAATTATCGCTAATAATGAATGGGGCATCACGCTTTTTTTATTAGTGGAAATTAGTGCCGATTAGTGTTTTAAAATTCATGGAGATACTATGAAACTTCGTCCCGAATTGATGTCACCAGAGATTGATGAGAACTTGGTTACTCGTCTTGCCGAACTAGCAAACAAGATTGACGGTGCAGCGCCAGGTGCGTGGGATGGTGGCAGAACGATAGATGAGTACGATCCAACTCCGGAAGAGATTGTAGACTTGGCGCTACGCGTTGATGACAATGCGGCAGATGTGTGAAAATCTTCGTCGTTACGCTCGGAGCGGTTTGGATTTCTACATAAAGAACGCCACCGCGTTAACAAAGACCTGCAGCCCATCCCCGGTCGACGTTGTTTCACTCCTTGTCCAGCGGGGATGATGCGTTCGCTCTATATGTCGTTCGGGATGCGGCATGAGCCCCAGCACGCGGCCCGTGGGGTCGCAGACGCCGGCTACGTTACCCATCGAACCGTTGGGATTGGCCGGATAGGGGACGGGGGCGTTAAGGTCGTCTCTGCCGCTGCCGTCGGTGGGGCGGTAACGCAAAACGAGTTGCCCGGCGGTGTCCAGACGAACGAACTCTTCCTCATCGCGGGCGACGAACTTGCCCTCGGCGTGTGCGATGGGCAGGTACATTCGCTCGATGCCCTTGAGGAACACGCACTTCTGCCGGTCTACGCCCAGTTCGACCCAGCGGTCGTCGAAGCGGTGAGAATCGTTCCAGGTGAGCGTGGCCGCCGCGCGGCAGTCCGCATCGGGTTCGAGCAACGCGCCCGACTTAACCAGCACCTGAAAGCCGTTGCATATTCCCAAAATAAGCTTATCGGCGTCCTTGAACCGCTTCATTTCATCGGCCAGATGGTGTTCCATCTGGTTGGCCAGGATGCGACCGGCGGCAACGTCATCACCGTAGCTGAACCCGCCGGGTATGCAGAGTATCTGGAACCGCTCGAAAAGCGAAGGATTTTCCAGAAGGCGGTTGACGTGCAAAAGCTCGGTCGTAGCGCCGGCCTTTTCGAAGGCGAAAGCCGTTTCCTGGTCACAGTTGGTGCCGGGTGCTCGCAGGACTAAAACGTTGGGCTTGGACATTTTTGTATAAGGTGTCGGTAGTCAGTATTCAGTTATCAGTTTTCAGGTTTGAGAGGGCAGAAGACAAAAGGCAGAGGGCAGAAGGCAAAAGTGTATTCTGGTAAACTTCACACCTCACACCTCACACCTCATACCTCCTTCACCATGCCAGCGGTTTCTGCCAGGTGGCTTTTAAGGTTTTAATGTCTTCTTCGACGACCAACGGCGTGACGATCTCTTCGCTGTCGCCTTCCTCTTCATTGATAATGGCTCGCTCGATGCCGGCGATTTGCAGCATGTCTTCTTCGGCAACCTGGCCGATGACGGCGTGCGGAACTCCCTCCAGGGCCGCTTCGAAGGCATCCTTATCTTCCGGGCGAACCTCGCAGAGGAAGCGTGTGTTCGACTCGGAGAAAAGCAGTACGACGTCGGCAGCCGCAAAAGTGGCCAGCGGGTGCAGGTCCTGCTTGGGCATGCGTTTGTGCAAAGCTTCGAGATCGGTAACTGCCTGGACGTCGGGCTCGATGGCTTGGGGGACTTGGGCCAAAGCAATTCGCATGCCCAGTCCTCCGGCGAAGGCCATTTCGGCCGCGGCCACGGCCAGGCCGCCTTCGCTCATGTCGTGACATGCGCGTATCAGGCCGGCATCGATGGCTTTGTGCACCGCTGCAAACGTGGCTTTGGCTACCGCCGGATCGACCCGCGGCACGTCACCACCGTCGAGCGATTCGACCAGGGCGAAGTGTGAACCGCCCATCTCATTCCGGGTCGTTCCCACCTGGTAGACCAGGTTGCCGGCCTCCTTCAAGTCCATGGTTACGCAACTTTCCACGTCGTCGACCTGTCCCATGGCGCTGATCAACAGCGACGGCGGAATGGAAATCGTCTCGTCGGCGCCTTCGGGGCGGAACTCGTTGTTGAGGCTGTCCTTGCCGGAGATGAAAGGCGTGCCCAACTCGGTAGCCAGGTCGTAACAGGCCAAAGCGGCGCGGACCAGCGAGCCCAGCGTTTCGGGCCGTTCAGTGTTGCCCCAGCAGAAGTTGTCCAAAATGGCGATGCGCGCCGGGTCGGCGCCCACGGCCACGCAGTTCCGCACCGCTTCGTCGATGGCACTTGCGGCCATGTGATAGGTGTCGTGGTCGCCGTAGTGCGGATTCATGCCGCAGGAAATAACCACGCCCTGAGGGCTGTCGAGCACGGGTCGCACTACGGCCGCGTCACCCGGCCCGTCGTTGGCCACACCCACCAAAGGCTTAACGGCGCTACCGCCTTGCACTTCATGGTCGTATTGGCGAATTACCCAATGCTTGCTGGCCACGTTCAGGGAGCCGAGGATTTTTTTGAGTTCTTCGGTATACTCCCAAGATTCTTTTTCGGGCAAGGCTTGCGGTGTAACCTGTGGCGGCTGGTAGACGGCCTCACGCACTATGGGCGGTCGGCCGCCGTGTAGAAATTCCATTGACAAATCGGCCACCGTTTTGTCGTGGTACTTCAATTCCAGCCTATTGGTAGGAACGAATTTTCCAATTACCGTGGCCTCTACGCCTTCGGATTCGCACAAGGCGTGCAGTTCTTCCCACTTGTCCTCGGGCACACTGAGCGTCATCCGTTCCTGGGCTTCGGAGATCCAGATTTCGGTATAGGAAAGGCCTTCGTATTTCAGCGGGATACGTTCCAGCCATACCTCGGCGCCGATATCCTCGCCCATCTCGCCCACGGCACTGGAGAAACCGCCGGCGCCGCAGTCAGTTACGGCGGTATAGAGACCCCTGTCGCGGGCGACCATGAGTACATCCAGCATCATCTTTTCGGTAATGGCGTTGCCGATCTGCACGGCGCCTCCGGAAAGCTCGTCGCTCTCGTGTGTCAGTTCGGCCGAGCTGAACGTTGCGCCGTGAATGCCGTCGCGCCCGGTGCGCCCGCCCACGGCCACGGCCAGATTGCCCGGTTGTGGCTGTTTGAACGATTTATCTTTGGGAATCAGTCCCAAGTTGCCGCAATACACCAGGGGGTTGCCCAGGTAGCGATCGTCGAAATAGACGGCGCCATTCACCGTGGGTATGCCCATGCGGTTGCCAT
>JAFGTN010000461.1 GCA_016934075.1 Pirellulales bacterium | reverse complement strand
GTTTTGCCGATGAGTTCTTTTCCGTTAGATAGGATGTAAGTTTTCGTATTGCTGCCTCGGGGCATATTGCTTATACGGGTGCCCATGCGTTGTCTGCCCGGGGCCGAGAGTTGGCAACGGAAGCTGATTCGGTGTTTACTGTTGTTAACAAAACGCTGTATAACGCGGAGGTTACCTTCTTTGTCCAGTTCGGTAGAGTGTTCGATAAAGGCGTCACCGAGTCCGACTTGTATACTGCGATATACACTGAAATTCCAAGCCTCTTCGGCTTGTAGCACGCAATCGATGCGTGCATTGTACGATCCGGTCACGGCATCGTAGGGCAGCATTAGCGTGAAGGGCAGTTCAGTTATTTCATCCTGGGCTAGGTGGAATGGTATGGTTTGAGGACGAACTTTCCAGGAGGGGTTCATTTCCAGGTGTATCTTGCCGGAAACTCCGCCGGGAAAGGTATTTTTGAAGCGGCAGGAATTCTGATGAGGTTTGCCGAAAATGCTTGCTATGCGATCCCGCTGGAACTCGCAACTCATCCTCCAGAGGCAGATTCTTTTGTTCAGTCCGATTACGAAACTGGGCGTGGGACCGACATGAATAACTTGCCGATGGCCGTCCATTTGCGGCGTCATTTTCCTGCCCCACACATCTATCTGGTAAACATCCTTACCCAGGTAAATCACTTCCTCGGTGGGTTCGTCGTTCCAAACAACCATGACGTTATCGTCCGATCGCGAGAAAATTTGGTTTCGGCTGCCGTTGGGTAACTGAATTTGTCCCACGAAACGGGTTCCGTCGAGAACCGCGGCGGTGGTTCTCCATGGGAGCAGCAGTTCTCCGGGCATACCTGCCGCTTCGAAGAGGCCGTGTTGCGGGTCGAATGGATCAGTCATTGTGATTGCGTCAGCGCCGTTGATTTTGGCCGTCATCATGCGGCGAATCAAGTCGTCGATGCGCGTTTGGCGAGGATAACGATCTTTGTCGATTGGACATAGCACGACCAAGAGCTTGGACTTCGGAAGAGCGGCGTCGTTTGCCGTGGTTTGCGGTTTGCCGGCAAGATAGTATTTCAATTCCTCGTGTGTCAACGGCGGATCGGCCGATAGCGATGTAAATCGCCACGGTTTTTGTTTGGGCGACATGGGAATCTGGTTTATCCAGTTCCAGGAGATTCCCAGGTTAATGTCGTGGTCGACGCGGTCAAGTTCGTCTTTGACCTTGGCGATATTGGCATTCAGATTGAGGCAATCGACGAAACTTGTGTCGCGGTCGGAGCCGAGTTGCCACCACTTAACACGGTTGGCGAAGCGCGTCAACACGGTCTCGACGGAAGGCAGCCATACGGCCGGGGAGCTGGTGAAAATGTCGGCCGCCTGGATGTTGTTTTTTTCGGGCAGATTTTTGAGAACTTCGGGCGGTGGATTATCGAGTACACCGATCAACTCGATACCTTGCGAATTGAGTTTCACGGCGAAGCGGTAGAGTTCTTCGATCTCGTTTTCACTAAGATTTTCACCGTACCAGAGCGGGTATTTGATATAGCTCACACCCATTCGTCCAAGTAATCGGCTCAATTTTGATAGCGGCAAGGGGCGATTGCCCTGTGGTAGATTCCAGCCGAACTCGCCTCGGGGTTCGTTACGGCTCGAATCGATGACTACAAAGGAAAGCTCCTGCCTGCGGTGGATCGTTCTGAGATGTTCCATGCCCTTCATCTCGGCGTATACACGATAGAAACCCGGCCCGGTGACGGGTGGTTTCCACTGGGCTGTTCCCTGCCGGCCCACCGGTTCGTCGGAAAGTGCGTCCAGCAGTGATTCGGCGTGTCGTGTGGCGCCGGCAGTCACCAGCCCGCATTCGTGTTTGGCGATTTGTCGGCCTTCGTTATCTTCGAGAAATAATTCTACACGCGGTTGTTTTTGGGTAAAACCCGACGCGCAGCAATGCACTTGCACCTTGTCAGGATCGACATAAACTCCGCTGGAAGATTCGTTCGTGAGCGACATGCGGGGCAGGCGTGCAAGCCAGATATCATCGAAAAGAGCCGCGCCGGTCAGATCTTCTTTATCGGAGAAGCCGGATTGGCTCTGGGGTTGCAGATGCAGTCCGATAACAGCCACGCGGACTTGCTCATTAGGTGGAACAACCGGGCCGATACGTATTTTCTTCCAGCCGTCGGTGGTCTTGAATTTTTCGCTATACGATGTGGAAACCCGTTGCCTTTTTTTATCCAGGAGGGTCAACGAAAGGTATGCACGATCGAAGTTGAGCCCTTCGGTTTTGAGTTGCGCTTCGAGCACGTAGCTGTACAAGGGGCTGATATCAAGCGCGGGGCTGTATGCCACGGCGGCCGCGCCGTCGAGATCGATTCGCAGGCAGTGGTTTCCTACCGGAGAAGGTTCATTGCTGATGCGGACATCGACAAAATGGGGAAAGCCGGACCCCCGTCGTCGGGTCCAGCCGTCTGGCCAGCCATCGAAATTTTCGTCCCAAGTCTTACAAAAGTCGCAGAAAAAGACCTGCTTAGCGTCGGGATAGCGCTGGTCAATGGGCACGCCCGGCGAGATTGATATAATCAAAAGTGGCAGGAGGAGGTTCATGGACGTGTTGTTGTGCAGGTTTCAAGTTACAGGTTTGAGTATTCAGTAGTCAGTTTTCAGTATTCAGTTTTCAGTGGTTAGGTGTGAGGTTTCAGGCCGAGTATTGAGTGCCCTGGTAGCCACATTGGGAGACCTATCCGCAACAAAAGTATCTCGGCCACACCTGGAGGTGGTCCGGTGGATACTGGAAGTTCAAAACCTGACAACTGAAAACTCACCTCAGATATTAATATCGACCCCTCCGGACCAGTCGCTGGAAGTGAACGAATATCACCCTCACGACCGGACGGACCAAGACGAACACTCTAACGAATGTACCGGATGCATGGATTGTGCGGCCGTTAAATAGATGGTGAAAATCGCCCAGAAGATTGTTTGGCTGCTGGTGGCGGTCTTGTTTTTCGAGACCTGGTGTGTCGAAGGGCTGGTCCGGCCGCTTGTCGTGCCCGGGGGCTCGATGGCCATGACGCTCTTGGGTGTGCACCGCAAGGTGGTTTGTCAAGATTGCGGATTTCAGTTCAAACGTGGGGTTGAAACTCAAGAGCCGGTGGCAAGGGCGGTTTGCCCCAATTGCGGATATGTGAATAATGATATCTCGGGCACAGCCGATGTGTCGGGCGACCACGTGTTGATGGATAAGTCGGTGTTTCATTTCCGGCAGCCACGCGTATGGGAAGTTATTGCTTTTCGCGATCCGGCCCGATCAAACCGTGTTATGGTTAAGCGGGTTGTGGGATTGCCGGGCGAGGTCATCAGCATCAAACATGGTGATGTGTACGTCAACGGGAAGATCCGTCGCAAACCGTTGCGACTGCAGCGAGCCATGGCCGTACTAGTTCACGATGCCGACCATTCGACTGGTCACCGAGGATTACACGACACACGATGGGTCACCGACCGCTGGGCGGCTGACAGACCTGACTCGCAATGGGGTTTTGCCAATGGAAAATTTGCGCATCCTGAAACGGTAGCGGACGGCACCAGTAAATGGCTGACGTATTGTCACGGACGTCCGAGCGGACCGATAGCTGAAGGTCACCGTGCTGCGTTTGTGGAAGAGCCGGTGACGGATCTTTGCGGTTATAATCAAACCAGGCCGCGTCGGGTTGAAGATGTGCACGCGGTCGGCGATTTGATGCTGGCGATGCGGGTAGTCAAGCTTTTCGGACAGGGGAGCTTGTCGATTCGTGCCCATGACGGTCGCGGTGAATTCTTGATTAGCTTCACGGTCGAACCACCCGACAATACATCTTCGACAGATTTGCCGACGGGGCAAAGCCCCGTGAGCATCGAAGCGCGGCGGGACGGGAGGCCGTTGGAAAACTGCGAGCAGCCAACTGTAATGCTGCCCTACGGATTCGATCTTGAGGTTTCACTTTTCGACCGCTGCCTGTTGGTGGCCATCGACGGACAAGTTGTACTTGAGCATGCATATTCTGATGAAGGCGAAGCAAAATCCACCAGCCGCCCGCTCGCATTGGGGTGTGACGGTTTGGGGCTGATCGTGGAAGATGTTAGGATTTATCGTGACATATATTATACGGATTCGCACAATATAGGCCCACCAATGGCTGTAAGGGGTGCTGAAGATTCCCGTTCTGTTCAGCTTGGACACGATGAATACTATGTTTTGGGTGACAATAGTCCTATTTCCAGCGACAGTCGAAATTGGTCAGTTGATCCGGGAGTACCAGCTAAGTTATTGGTGGGTAAGCCTTTAGCTGTTCACCTCCCCGTCAGGGTGGTGAAGGTTGCAGGGTGTCAATTTAAAGTTCCGGATATCGGTCGAATCCGCTATATTCGCTAGATTGGATTTTGTCGTGTACGGATGTTATGTCACGGGCTTTTGATGAACCCAGTGGTGGTAAAATGAATAAAAGCGTGAAACACTAACCCACATCTGTCATCGATCAGCAATACGATAGGAAGGTTTGCCTTTTCATATGTCGAAGAAAAAGTCGCGAAAAAGAAAACAACAAGAGGCGAGCAAGAGGCGATCCGCGCCGGTTGAGCAAGTCCCCACGGGGCCCTACACGTCCGAGCGGCCAACCGGCAAGGAGTCGGTCAAGTCGGGCGGTTTCATGTCCTTCCACGGTTTCCGCGAACTGGTCGAATCGGTAGTAATCGCATTTGTTCTGGCGTTTTTGTTTCGCACATTTGAGGCCGAGGCCTTTGTTATTCCCACCGGATCGATGGCTAACACCTTGATGGGCCGCCACAAGGACTTCGAATGCGACAAGTGCGGATACCAGTTTCAGGTTTCGGCCAGTGAAGAGATCGATGCCGATAGCGGTATTCCCACCGGTCGAGTGGTTACCGGCGGAGTTTGTCCCATGTGCCGGCATCGCATGGAACTTAGCCCGGCCGGCTTAAAAAAGAAAGACAACCGCTCATTCAATGGCGATCGCATTATCGTGGGCAAGTTCATGTACCAGTTCGAAGATCCCAAACGCTGGGACGTGGCGGTTTTTAAATTTCCCGCACAAGCAAAAACGAACTTCATCAAGCGTCTTGTGGGCTTGCCTAACGAAACGGTGCGGATCAGTCGAGGTGATCTCTTCATAAAGCCTAAAGACGGTACGGAATTTTCCATTGCCAGGAAGCCACCCGACAAGATGCGGGCCATGTTGAAGGTGGTTTACGACAACGACTACGTTTTACCGGGCATGATAGAAAAAGGCTGGCCCTCCCGTTGGCAGGACGAGAATGGCTCCGACGGCTGGAAGTCTTCCAGCGATCATCGCGAGTTCAGCACGAGCGGCACGGGCGAAGGCACAGCATGGCTGCAATATCGACACGTGGTACCCATGCCGGCCGATTGGAACGCGTTGGACAGGGGACCGTTGCCGGAAAATTATCCAGTCAAGCCACAATTGATCACGGATTTCGCCGCCTATAACTCCGGTGTTTGGAAGGATATCCAGCATGGCGCGGCCAGTAACGGTATCCGTGGATACGGAACACAGTGGGTCGGTGATCTGGCGTTGGAGTTTGAACTGCAGGTCGAGAGTACATCTGGCAAAGTTCTCTTGAAGCTGGTCGAGGGCGGTCGGAATATGCTCTGCACGATAGACCTGGCTACCGGCAAGGCCTTACTGACTATCTCGGGTGAAACGTACGAGTGGACCGGTACGACGCCCATATCCAAACCGGGCACATACAAGGTTATGTTCTCCAACGTCGACGATCAGCTCAGGCTCTGGGTGGACGACGACCTGGTGACCTTTGATAAACCTACCACCTACGGAGATTTGAATAATCATCGCCCGCGGAAAGAGGACCTGGTGCCGGTGTCCATCGGTTCGCAGGGGGCCAAACTGCGTGTGAGACACCTCAAGGTTTTACGCGACATTTATTACATCGCCGACAATAAGGGCGGTAACGGCGGCGTTTCGGATTTCAATTCGCCTCTTTCGGTTTTCGGTAGCCGAACACCGCACAATCTGTCACAGTTTTTCTCCGATCCCAGCCGCTGGGATGTTTTCGGCACCGACGCCATGCACGACGTGGAATTTACGCTCGGCGACGACCAATTCTTCATGTTGGGAGACAATAGCCCCATGAGTCGCGACAGTCGCTTGTGGGATCCTCCCGAATATTATGTCGATCGCGATCTGTTGATCGGAAAAGCCCTGTATATTTACTGGCCGCATTCCTGGGACAAGGTGCCGGGAACCGATGTACCATTCCCCTTCTTCCCCAACGTAAAAGAAATGGGATTTGTTCGTTAATAAAGGATTGATACCAAAAGCGACACAAGAAAACACGGAAGTAAGCAGATGTCCATTTTAGTAGCCGAAGGACTGGTGAAAATCTACGGCAGCCGCCGCGTCGTTGACGGGGTTGGCTTCAATGTCGAACGTGGAGAGATCGTGGGACTGCTGGGACCGAACGGAGCCGGCAAAACCACCAGCTTCCGCATGACATGCGGAATGATCGAGCCGAACGCGGGAAAGCTAATACTCAACGACATCGACGTCACGCATTGGCCCATGTACCGACGGGCCCTGGAAGGGCACATGGGGTACCTGGCCCAGGAGTCGAGTGTGTTTCGCAAGCTTACCGTGGAAAAAAATCTGCTGGCAGTGCTGGAACTTTTGGGCCAGTTCGACCGCAAGGGGCGACGCCGGCGTTGTGACGAACTGCTCGAACAGCTCAACATTACGCATCTGCGCAAGTCGATGGCCATCTCGCTTTCGGGCGGCGAACGGCGGCGACTAGAGATCGCACGGGCACTGGTCTCCGAACCGCACATCATACTGCTCGACGAACCCTTTACGGGTATCGACCCGGTTACGATCGCCAGCATCCAGAAGATCATCCGCCAGCTTCGTGCCGAGGGCATTGCGGTGCTGATTACCGACCACCAGGTCCGCGAGACGCTACAGATTACCGATCGCAGCTATGTGATCCGTGACGGCAAGGTTCTTTGCCACGGCACGCCCAATGAGGTGATCAATAATCCCGAAGCTCGAAAGTATTATTTCGGAGAGGACATCCATCTGGGCAAGCCACACGTCGCGCACGAAGAACCACCCGCGCCCCACCAACCACCGCGCATGTCGCGGGACGAAGCGATTAACGAGCTCATTGATCGGGAGAAGGATCGCAGACGCAAGCGCCGTGGATTGCCTTAGGAACGGCCGATAAATAACTCTCCGGTTTGTGGTGCGGCCATCCTGGCTGCGCATTGCAGGCTGGAAAACTGTACCACAACGGCCCCCCCTTTACTCGATATAAATGATTTTCCCGGTAGCCAAGGCCCAACACTCGGCATTTCCCTTCTATTCCTCCCCCGCCACTTGGTTCTACTGGATTACCGGAGGGTTTGCACGAATTTTTTTGTTCGTGACACCGAAAATATAATCAGTGTGTGTTCGCGGATAGCGTGCGCCTCCACTGAAGTGTCCATACACCCCCATTGGTTAGCGCCATGATTCAATCGTCTGCTCAGTGTAAGTTTTTCCGGTTACTTTTTCGTCGTCACTTGTTAACAGGGCTTCGGTTCGGTTTTGGGTGGATGGTTTGCCTCTTTTTCATCCTCGGTAACGTTGCCTGGGCTCCGGCCGAAGATGTCTATGAACAAGCCGTTTGGGCTGTCGCCGATTCACGACCGGCAAAACTCCCTCAGCAAGATAAGAAGATAACAACAACCGAACCCCCCACGCATTCCAAGGTTCAAGGATCGCGACCGAGGTCATCGCCGTCAAGGAAATCAGGCCAGAGCCAGTTTTCTATGCGTGAAGGAACAAGAATTGTCGACCATCCGGGTTATTTCCGCATCACGGGTGACAGGGCCATTTTCTATTCCAGCCAGCGAAAAATCCGCTATATGGTGCTTGAAAATCTCAATCTCGAGCGAATTACGACCGCAATAGTCGATCAGCCACGCCAGCGGAAATGGAAGGTCACCGGCACGCTGACCGAATATAAGGGTAGCAATTATCTGCTGGTCGAGAAGGCCGTACTGGAAAGTTGGGGTGAAACGGTTACAAATTCCCCTTGATCGGCGCCCTGCTTGACATGTCCCCTCCCGCGCTTATGATTAGTGTATCTAGGACACAAATCATTTATCTTGTGCTCGAGGAACATTCCTGATGGCCGAATATCAACGCATTGTCGTCAACGAGGTTGGAGACGTTTCGGTAGTACGTTTTCGCGACCAGAAAATCATCGATAATCTGAATATCCAGGAAATGGGTCGCGAGTTGACGAGTCTTGTCGAGGTGGACAAGCGGAGAAAGCTGCTGTTGAATTTTTCGGCCGTCGAGTTCCTTTCCAGTGCCGCTCTGGGCAAGTTGATAACCCTGGATAAGAAGGTCAAAGCGGCTGGTGGCGATCTCAAGCTCTGTCGAATTCAACCTGAAATTTACGAGGTTTTCGCCATTACGAAGCTGAACCGTCTTTTCGAAATCAAGGAAGACGAGTCCGACGCGCTGGCATCCTTCTGAACGGGGTGTCCACGCCGGTGGGAAATTTCTTGCAAGGCTCCTCCGGGAGATAGAATTCATCCACAATGTCCGAGCCACTCTGGATTTGGCAAGCTGAACACACCATCCCCAGTCAACCCGGGGCCGGCTGTGACGCTATTCACGAGGTGCTCGAA
Source organism: Pirellulales bacterium (assembly GCA_016934075.1). GTDB lineage: Bacteria > Planctomycetota > Planctomycetia > Pirellulales > Thermoguttaceae > JAFGTN01. Next base: position 7,466 of record JAFGTN010000461.1, on the reverse strand, counting down.
GAGTTGGGCAAGTCCAAATGGGGCGAGAGCGATATCTTTAGCATCCAGCTTGCCATGGAAGAGGCCGTTGTTAATGCAGTCAAACACGGTAACCGCCTCGATCATCGAAAAATGGTTCGTATCAGCAGCCGACTTTCAAAAGATCTTATCCGCATCGAAATCAGCGACGAGGGAGCCGGCTTTGACCCGGATTCTCTGCCCGACCCTACCGAAAAGTGCCATCGCGATGCCCCTGGAGGTCGGGGTGTGATGTTGATTCGCAGTTTCATGTCAAACGTCGCCTATAACGCAGCCGGCAACCAGGTCGTGATGGAAAAGCGTCGCGGTGAATCGGGGCCGAAGCAACAGTGCTCAGCTGAAACGGACAAAAAGTAACATTGCTGGAATAAGTCTTATATTACCCCCTGGAAATGGACGACAACCGGGGTTATACTGAATGGTCTGCGAAGTTTTTTCGCGGATATAATAATGCAGAAAGCTTCCGCCCGGTCAAGAAATGCCGGGCACTCGGGCTCAGCACCGGGGCCGGCTTGCCCGATACGGACCTGACCATGCTGGTGGGACGACACCCAGGGCTTTGTAGTGAACAAGGTTCAATGATCAATTCTTAAGTCCTAAGTCTTATGTCTCTTACTCGACAACGGTCTTCGGCTATTATCCAAGATAGTGGAAAAACACAAAGTAATTTCGGATTTATACCATGAACCCTGCAAACCTTCGCAACATTGGAATCTCTGCCCATATCGATTCGGGCAAGACCACTCTGAGCGAGCGCATTCTTTTTTATGCGGGACGTATTCACCGCATGCAGGAGGTCCGCGGCGAAGGTGCCACAATGGACCACATGGAGCTCGAGAAAGAACGCGGTATCACCATCACCAGCGCCGCCACGACCGTGAATTGGCAGGGTAAGTCGATTAATCTTATAGACACGCCCGGTCACGTCGATTTTACCGTCGAGGTCGAACGCAGCTTGCGCGTGCTTGACGGGGCCGTGCTCGTGTTGTGCGCGGTGGGCGGTGTGCAGGCCCAGTCGCTTACGATCGACCGGCAGATGCGTCGCTACGGCGTGCCGCGATTGGCCTTCATCAACAAGATGGACCGCACTGGCGCCGATCCCTTCAAGGTTTCCGAGCAGTTACGAGAAAAGCTTGGCTGCGACGCCGTGATGATGCAATTGCCCATCGGCAGCGAGGATAAGTTCGAGGGCGTGATCGATCTCTTGGCCGAAGAGGCTATCTACTTCGGCGGCGACGATGGACAGGACGTCCGCCGCGAGAGCGTGCCCGCCGATTTGGTCGAAGAGACATCAAAAGCCCGCGGCAGCCTACTCGAGGCCCTGGCCATGTACAGCGACGAGTTGATGGAACTGCTGCTGGCCGAGGAGAATGTGCCACGTGAGCTTATCGACAAGGTGCTCAAAGAAGCCATCGGTCGGCAATTGCTGACACCCGTCTACATGGGCACGGCCTATCGCAACAAGGGCGTGCAGCCTTTACTCGATGCCATCGTCAGGTACTTGCCCTCTCCGTTGGAGCGGGAATCGACGGCCCTCGTGCACGCTAACCTTAAAAACAGTGACAATAGCGATAGTATTCTGGAAAAGGAAATGGCCCTTTCGCCCGACGCTGAAAAGCCGTTGGTTGCCATGGCCTTTAAAATCGCCGAGGATCCCTTCGGTGCCTTGACCTTCATGCGTCTCTACCAGGGCAAGATCGAGAAAGGTGGACTGTACTACAACCAACGCACCGGCCGCAAGGAACGTTTCAGTCGTATAGTCCGTATGCACGCCGATCAGCGAGAAGACTTCGACATGGCCACGGCCGGTGATATCGTGGCCGTTTTGGGGGTGGATTGCGCCAGTGGCGACACCTATTGCTCGAAGTATCCATACTGCACGTTGCAGAGCATGCACGTGCCCGAGCCGGTCATCAAGATGGCTATCTCGCCCTTGGCACGCGACGGCGCGGATCGCTTGGGCAAGGCCCTGCATCGTTTCCGCCGCGAAGATCCCACGCTGCAGGTCACCACCGACGAAGAGACGGGCGAGACGCTTATCGCCGGCATGGGCGAGCTTCATCTGGAGGTATACGTCGAGCGAATCCGCCGCGAGTTCATGGTAGAGGTCGAAGTCGGCCAGCCCAAGGTCAACTATCGCGAAGCACCAACCGTGACGGCAGAATTCAACGTGCGACACAAGAAACAGACGGGCGGCTCCGGCCAGTTCGCCCATATCATCGGCGAGATGGGACCTCAAACGGAGGAAGCGTCCGACGAGTCGTTCTCGTTCGAGGACCACGTTACCGGTGGGCGTATACCCAAGCAATACATTCCCGCGGTGGAGAAGGGATTCCGCAGCATGCTGCAAAAAGGCCCGGTGGCCGGCTACCCGGTTGTCGGATTCCACGTCGATTTGATCGACGGTTCCTTTCACGAGGTGGACAGCTCGGAAATGGCCTTCCAGACGGTTGCCCGCACCACGATGCGCGAACAGTTCTCCAAAACCCGGCCCGTGCTGCTCGAGCCGGTGATGAAGATCGAGATCGAATGTCCGGGCGATTTCCAAGGCACTGTTGTCGGCGACCTGACGTCGCGTCGTGGCATGATCGTGGGCACCGCTGCCGACGGCGCCATGACCCGCATCGAAGGCGAGATCCCCCTTGCCGAAACCTTCGGCTACTCGACCGACCTTCGCAGCATGACCCAAGGCCAAGGTACCTTCACACTGGAATTTGCCCGCTACAAACGCCTCCCGCCCAGCATAGAACGGGAAGTCATCGCCCAGCGTAAGAAGGAGACACTGGCTGCCGTTTAATCTGGGATTAACGGTTGGAATTCAACGCAATGGCGCAAGGACGCGGAGGCGCAAAGAAAAAGATTATAAATTTCATTGCGTCATTGCGTTGTCTTCTTTGTTTCTCTTCCTTTTCTCAGAGTCTATTGACGACACGATGGATACCGTCTTTTACCATCCGTTCGCCGAAATTGACGACGAGGCCCAGTTTCATTCCCGTCAGGCGCAGATATGTGAGTATTTGGGATTCGAAAACTTCGTTGTATTGCGAGGCCGCCTTGCATTCGACAATCACTTTGCCAGCGACGATCAAATCGATGCGCAAGGGTGATGCAAGGATTTGCCCCTTGTATGGAATCGGCAAGGAGACCTGTCGCTCTACATACAACTCGGCTTGTACCAATTCCCAAGCAAGAGCTTCCTCATAAACGCTTTCAAGCAGCCCCGGACCGCCCAATGTGCGATGTACTTCAATGGCACAACGAACAATTTCCCGGCTGATTTCATTTTCTATCTTCTCTTGAGAATGATTCAATACTTGGACTCCTGTTGGAACTCTATTTGGAATTCAACACAATGTCGCAAGGACGCGGAGGCGCAAAGAAGAAATATATAAATTTCTTTGCGTCATTGCGCCTTGGCGACTTTGCGTTTCCTTCTTTCGCATTCCAATATTGTTTGCGTCTTGGCGTTTCCCCCTCCCTTTAATATTGTATTCCCTCGAAGTTTTCGGACAGATTCGATCTGATGGATGGTTGGCCCTAATTGGCCAGCACCATGAACAGTTTCCGGTTAGTGCAGGTGGAAGTTCTTCCGTCTCAACCTTCCTCCCCCGAAATATTCTCCCACGTCATCCCTATCTTCCGCACCGCGTAACCCACTTCGCGGAGATAATCGCCGTAGACCATCATCCAGTGGGAATCGCGGGTTTCGGGAATCAGGCGGCGCCAGTCGCCTTGGATTTCCACGTCCTGTTGACTGCGGCAGATTGCAAAATCGGGGTTGGCGCGGACTATGCCTTTGATGCCCAACCAGCGTTTGCTGCTGTATTCGGGGTCTATGAAGCAGACCTCCTGGCCCAGGGGCATGTCGATCTTGGGCGCGGCGCCGAAGTCCGATTCGTAGTGGGTCATGATACGCGTGGGTTCGTAGCGCTTGCCGTCCATGCGTCGCGGGCCGGTGCAGTGCGCGCAGGTCACCGTGGCCTTATGCGGGAAGGTCGAGTTGTGCATATACACCGGGCGGCCGGAGATGTAATGCAACAAGATTCCGGACGGCACGGCCACAAAATCCGACTCGCAGAAGGCCAGCCGGCCCTCGTCGTTTAGCCAACTCAGCGGCATGCAGGCGGTCGTGTCGGTAACCGAAAGGATCGTGCCCATGCAGGCGTTGATGGTGATAGCCGGAGCGTTCTGCTCGTGGAGCCACTGTTTGAAAACGATGTAAAGTGCGAAAGCCCGCTCGATAAACTCCCGTTTCGTTTCCAGCCTGGTTTGCGGCATGGCTAGGTAGCGATCGGTCCAGGTGGTCATCTGTTTCCGCAATTTGGCGTCGGCCAGCACGGCTTTGAGTCGCGCGGCCAGGTCGTCGTAGCTCATGTCGATGATGTCCAGCTTGTATCGCTCGCGGGCTACCTTGGGTGCCTGCTTGTCCCACTTACCCATGGGCCCACCCAGGGCGAGTATCCGCCGACCCACGAAGTTCTTCAGGCCGTACAATGCCCGCAGACGCCATAAGACCTCGTCGTGGTCGTCGACCACAATATCGTCGAGCGTAGGGCCACCGTGGTTCAGGGCGCTATTCTTGGCCCATAGTTCGGGCGATGGCACATTGACGTAGCGGGTACCGATGCATTCGTAGCCGTGATAAGTCGGCCCCGATTTGTGGCGTACGAAGATGATCGTATCGCGGCGGGGATCCTGGGCGAAGCATTTCTTGAACAGCCCGGCATTGGTAGCTGCGTAGAGCAGAACGACGTCGTGATCGGTCTTGTGGACCAATGGCACGTGGTCCTCGCCGCAGACCTTAATGGTGGGCAGTATTTTGATGGGGAATTCGGCCCGGCGGGAGAGTTTTTCCATCTCGCCGGCGATGCGGTCAATCTCCTCGGCGGCGGCCGGTTCGTTGATTACCGAACTCCATGACCGCCAGGAGTTTTTTTCTTTCGGAGTGCGAACGCTATGCACCAGCACCGGTTGTACACGCAAGGGCCGCCCGGTGACGATCGGCGACCGGTCGGGATCCCAAGGTTCGACGGGAGTCGCGGGAGCGGCCCCGGCCGACGAAAGTGACATCACCCCCGCGGCCAGTCCGGCCGAAGTAAGCGTGGCGAATTCGCGACGGTCCATGCAGTGCTGACACATGTTACTGGTCCTCGTTACTTTTAGAAGAAGTCTGGTGCTATGTAACACAGAAATTGATGTGTCGCAATGTTAGCCCCGTCGCCTGCGACGGGATGGTGAGACCATCGGCCAGCCGCAGGCGGCCGGGCTAACGAGGCTCGTTTAACACCGACAGACATTACCCATCAATTGCTCTGTTATAGAGTACTAATAATGTTTAAAAACATCGTGTTAAGCCGCAACTAAGAATGGCACAACTCTCGCTCGGTAGGCTATCACGATTAATACTCGCTTTCAACAATACGTAGTACGCAAGAGGGGGTAATGTATGCATTTTGACGGCATCGAAGGGATAAATGCCGGGAAAAGCGGGTAAAAAGGTCTTTCCCCTTATTATTTCCGATGCGGCCGCCCTTCCCATCGCGTGATAACCCGGGTAAACTGAGAGGTTCGCTCAAATCGGCTGGGCGTAGTTAGTCGATAATCACTTAGTGAAATACATTAACCCTTAAAAATAGGAAGAGACAGTTATGGCTAAGCCAACCCGAAAAGTTAAGAAAGCCAACCACGGTAAACGTCCGGCCAGCAGCCAGGCGCGCAAGAAGAAGCGTCAAATGGTACGCACCTGATTTTTTCTGATTGATTCGCGCGGAGGAAGAAACCTTGGCCAAGAAACAGATTATTCTAGATCCTTCCGAGTTCCATCTCGACCAGGTAGTGGCCGATATCGAAGAGATACATCGCTACATTCCGCAACGGTACGAGATGGAGCAGTTAACGGCGATCAGCTATGTTGACACGGAAAGGAAAATCTGTGTCGGTTACAAGGACCTGAGCACGGACGAATTTTGGGTGAGAGGTCACATGCCGGGCTTCCCGCTGATGCCCGGTGTTGTGATGTGCGAAGCGGCTGCACAGGTGGCCAGCTACTATGCTATCAAAGAGAAGCTGATGGACACCGAGATAGTGGGCTACGGCGGTCTGGACGAGGTGCGTTTCCGCGGCGTGGTGCGACCTGGCGACCGCTTTGTCATCGTCGTGCGGTTACTGAAAGTGCGCCGCATGATGTTGACCTGCGAGTTCCAATGCTTTGTGGACGATAATATCGTCTGCGAAGGTGTATTGAAAGGGATACCGCTGCCAGTCGACGAACTTCAAAGTAAGTGAACGTCGTCGGTGCGGGAAGCAGCATATAACCAACCATGTTCCTACCGTTTCAAGACGACAATCCTTCGCGACGCACACCGCTGGTCACCTATACATTGATCGCGATCAACATTCTGGTTTTCGTTTGGGCGACTTATCTTTTACCCGCCCCCGAGCAAGAGAAGCTGCTTTTACGACGCGGCTTTATTCCAAGGCGAGTTTCGCAGCTTTGGGATCCCGTGTCGGTGATAGTGCCGCGCGACACCGCGGTGCAGCACCCGTTTTTCGGCCGCAACGTCATCTTACGACGTCAGTTCGTGCTTCCTCCCAACCGGTCGCAAATTGTGCTTTCGCCGTTTACGAGCATGTTCATGCATGGCGGTTGGCTGCATCTTATTTTTAACATGTGGTTTCTTTGGATTTTTGGAGCAAAAGTCGAGGACCGGCTGGGCCGGGTGATTTTTCCGATCTTCTATATCATCGGCGGATTGTTGGCCACTGGTTTACATTGGGTCAGCGATCCGGGCAGCCTCATACCCGTCGTGGGTGCGTCGGGCGCGGTGGCAACCGTGCTGGGCGCCTACGCCATCACTTGGCCGTTCGCGCGGATTCAAACGCTGGTATTTCTGGTTTTTATCTTCTTCGACGTGGAAATCCCGGCACTTGTGTTTTTGGGTGGATGGTTCATTGTGCAATTGCTCTCGGGCTTGCAAGACGCGGCGGGCGGCGTGGCCTGGTGGGCGCATATCGGCGGATTTGTCGTGGGACTGCTGTTTATGCCCATATTGTGCGACTTGCTGGAAGATCTCTCGGAGGATCAGGCTGAAGGGAAAGAGGACGGTAGAACCGAAAACGATGGAGTTGATGCGGAATAGTCCATGGGCCGTCGCGCACTGAAAAAACCCGATCCCTCGATAGACACTTCGGGTCGACTTATAACCATCGACGATCTGCCGTCGCCGTTTCGCGCCGAGGAACTGTTCGGCCGCAGCGCGCCGTTGGAGATCGAGGTCGGGTCGGGCAAGGGACTTTTCATCCGCACGGCAGCCGCCGCTCGACCGGACACCGACTTTTTGGGCATAGAGATTTCGCGAAAATACGCGCACTACTCGGCCGCAGCGCTGGTCAAACGCGGCATCAAAAACGCCGTAATGCTCGCCGGAAACGGGTTGCGGGTGTTCGAC